>CAVBQH010000272.1:0-3316 GCA_963597485.1 Acutalibacteraceae bacterium | reverse complement strand
GAATGTACTGGTCAATCGAATTGCCTATCGAATGAGCTCGGCGGAACGGGGAGATGTCATTGCCTTTTATCCGGGCGGTGATGAACGGATGCATCCGTCCGTTAAGCGAATCGTGGCGATACCGGGGGACTCCGTGCAGATTATTAATGGGGTTCTTCTGGTAAACGGCGTTCCGAGCACGTATTCGGAGAGCTACAGCAGTATTCAGAAGGCGGGACTGGCGGAAGAGCTTTTGATTCTGGATGACGGCGAGTATTTTGTGATGGGTGATAATCCGGAGGAGAGTGAGGACTCCCGCTCTGCATCCCTTGGAACGATTACAGAGGAGAATATCATCGGAAAGGTCTGGCTGACGATTCCGATATAAGAAGAGGAATGGAGAGATAAAAGATGGATTACCAGTGGTATCCCGGACATATGACAAAGGCGCGGCGCATGATGCAGGAAAATGTTCGCCTGGTGGATCTTGTGATCGAGATTCTCGACGCGCGCGTGCCGTTATCCAGTCGGAATCCGGACATCAATCAGCTGGCGCAGGGCAAACAGCGACTCATCATCCTGAGCAAGGCGGATCTTGCGGATCCGAAGCAGACCGAGCGCTTCGTACAGGCCTTTGAAAAGGACGGCGCGGCCGTGATCGCGCTGGACGCAAGGACCAAAAAGGCTAATGCCCAGATCATGAAAACGCTGCAGCGCATCACCAAAGAGAAAAAGGAACGGGACAAAAAACGAGGCATCATCGGCCGGCCGGTTCGGGCCATGATCTGTGGAATCCCCAACGTTGGAAAATCCACATTCATTAATACACTCTCCGGGCGATCCAGCGCCAAGACCGGCAATAAGCCGGGCGTGACCAAGGGTAAGCAGTGGATTTCCTTTGCGGGGCTTGAGCTTTTAGATACACCGGGGATTCTCTGGCCGAAATTCGAGGATCAGACGGTTGGCGTTCACCTGGCACTGGTGGGCTCCATTCGCGATGAGATTCTGGATGAGGAGGAGCTGGCAAGACACCTTCTGAAAATTCTGATCATGCGGTATCCGGCCTTGTTGTCCTCCCGCTACGCAGCAGGGAAGAACAGCGGCTCAGATTCACTGGCGGCAGATATGTCGGATCAGACGGCACAATTTGTGAAGGCTATGGAAGTTGCTGCAGAAAGTGAATATAATGACAGCAAGCTGCAGGAGCTGCTCGTAATGATTGCGCAAAAGCGCAACCTTCTTCGCAGCGGCGGTGAGCCGGATCCGAAACGGGCGGCGCACCTTTTACTGGATGATTTCCGCTCCGGCCGAATCGGAGCAGTTACGCTCGATGTACCAGTGCATTGATTTTTAAATAACTAGCCTAAATAACTGGCCCTTTTTCCTGATTGCACGGGTCAAAAATCCTCGGTGTAGCCTGCTACGCCTACGTTATATTGTTTTTAATACTTGAAATGCCCGACGGCATTTTACCCAGAAAGGGATATAGGAATGAAGAATACAGGCAGAACCATTGTTTCAACGGTGTTGTGGTTTGCGGCAGTCATTGCACTGTCCTGGCTTTTGATTACCTTTGTGGCCCAGAGAACCGATGTAAACGGTTCTTCCATGTATCCGACACTGGAGGACGGGGATCAGCTGATTGCGGATAAGATATCCTATCGGTTTAAGGATCCGGAGCGCTTTGACATCATCATTTTCCCTTATCAGTATGCGGATAAAACGTATTTTATAAAGCGTATCATCGGTCTTCCCGGAGAAACGGTCCGGATTGATGATGAGGGAAATATATACATTAACGGTACGCTCCTGAAGGAAAATTATGGGTACGAACGGATGGAGTATGCCGGACTTGCTGCAGAGGAGATTCAACTGGCGGATGATGAGTATTTTGTCCTGGGAGACAACCGGAATGTATCGGAGGACAGTCGGTATCCGGATGTTGGCTGCATTAAACGGGAAGACATCATTGGCCGTGCCTGGCTTCGGATTTATCCATTCGCCAAGTTCGGCGTGTTAAGCGGAAAGTAGGATCTATGACGAAAAAGGAAGAAGCTGCCCTGCGGCGCGAGGAGCGTCTGCACAAGGAGCAGGAACGCGTAGCTGGGATGCGCACGTTTGAAAGGGAAGCTGCAGGCAGTGTATTTGGGAATTATCTGCCGGCGGGAAAGAAAATGGAACAGCTCCTGATCTGCGGCATTGATGAGGCGGGCCGAGGGCCGCTCGCAGGACCGGTGGTGGCAGGTGCCTGCATTCTCCCGGCGGATCATGACATTTTATATCTTAATGATTCCAAGAAGCTTTCGGCGAATAAGCGCGAGGAGCTGTATGCGGTTATTGTAAAAGAAGCTCTTGCATGGTCTGTGGGAATCGCTGAACCGGCACGAATTGACGAAATTAACATTCTGCAGGCCACCTATGAGGCAATGCGGGACGCCGTTGCCGGGCTGAATGTGCAGCCGGATGTGCTAGTCAATGATGCGGTTACAATTCCGCGGGTCACCATCCCACAGGTGCCTGTGGTCAAGGGAGATGCCAAGTGCCTTTCCATCGCGGCAGCCTCGATCCTGGCAAAGGTGACGAGAGACCGGATGATGGAGGAATACGACAGAGAATATCCGGCGTACGGCTTTGCGGGGCACAAGGGATATGGGACCCGGGCGCACATCGAGGCACTTAAGACCTTCGGCCCTTGTCCGATTCATCGGAGAAGTTTCATCGGACATTTTTGCAATTGAGAGGAGCCTCCGGAGTCACATGCATCAAAATCAACAGGCCCATGACTGGAATACAGAAAATCGGCGGCGGCGCGGCTCCCTTGGAGAGGAGCTCGCCGCTTCTTTTCTCATACAGCACGGCGTGCAGATTCTGGCCCGAAACTTTCACAGCGGGCGAAGCGGCGAAATTGATATTGTCGCGCGAGACGGAAATGCACTGGTATTCATCGAGGTGAAGATGCGGAGAAATGCGGCCAGCGGAGCCCCGGAGGAGTCCGTCACCTACTCCAAGCAGCGCACCATCTGCCGCACGGCTGATTATTACCGCTGCAGGCATCGAATTCCGGAGGATACGCCCGTCCGCTTTGATGCGATGGCAATCCGAATGCAAGGCGATCGCACGGCCCACATCCGCTGGATCCGCAATGCATTTCCGTATCACATCTGAATCAAACGATGTACTAGCCAAGCGACAGCGCGGCGTCCCTAAGCCGGACACCTCCGCCAGGTCCGCCACTGTCTGGTCTTTGAATCGCAACGAGATATCCGGTTCTGATGCATCTGGCTCGTCTCTTGCTTGCAAGCAAATGAGGCAGACAGTACAATAGACAGGACCATGT
>CAVBQH010000271.1:0-3325 GCA_963597485.1 Acutalibacteraceae bacterium | reverse complement strand
GGCACGCATATGGGAGAGGTCATAAGGGGGCGTCTTCCGAATACGCAGATCATTTTCATCAGCGGGTATACGGATAAGGAATACCTGCAGGCAGCCATTGCCATCGGTGTTGCCGGGTATGTGGAAAAGCCGGTGGACATTGATGAGCTGACCGGCATCATCAAAAAGGCAGTGCAGGAGATTCGCTGGAGGCGGCATACGGACCGAGCGGCGCTCCACGCACTCATTACCGATCCGCAGGCGGCCGCCAGCTGGCAAAGGCCGGATGCGAAGGAGTGCTTTGGGCATTTTGTGATGTTCACGATTCAAGCCAAAACCCGGCGGATCGAGAATTTTGACGATATTGCGGCAGAGCTTGCGGGGAAGCTCTGTCGCCAGTATTCTTATGACCTGTCACAGGCACTCTCAGACCATGTGACAACGCTGTATTATGCCGTACTGGTCAGCCGCTTTTCTCCGTGGACGGGGGAACAGATACAGGAAATCTGTGAGGATCTTTTAAACTATTCCGGAAGGGATCGGAGCTGGTTTGTGGCCGCAAGCCGGGAGTGGAACGGGATGGAAAGGGTCCCGGAGGCCTACCGGGAATCCGTGGATACGCAGAAGCACATTTCCTATAAGGGCTGGAATGGCTTTGCGCTGGCCGGTGAGGCCTTTTGCGAGACACCAGGGCGGGTGCCGTCCGATCACTATGCCTCGTTTTATCAGCTTCTTGCGGATAGCCAAAAGGAACAGGCGAAGGCGTATGTGGAGGAGTGGTACCGGGAGCTTGTCCGAACGCATACACTGTTATCCCTGCAGTCCCGCAGCATTTTCTATGAGATGGACCGTGTGGTGTCCAAATTCTGCCTGCGGCGCGGACGCGATGAGCAGGATTTCAAAAGCAGGCAGAGCATGGATGAGAGTAAGACCTATGAAGAACTCTGTGATTATGTAAAGCAGCACATTGCATTCGCACTGGACGAGGATACCGGTGTTCGCAGCAACTGCCAGATCCGCGCGGTGTGCGATTACATTCAGGAAAATCTGGGAGAAAAGGATCTGTCGCTGAATCGCCTTGCGGAGCAGGTGTCGCTGTCTCCCGCCTACTTGTCCGCAATGTTCAGCAAAAATATGAACTGTACCGTCGGCCAGTATATAACGGAGCGGCGCATGGAGGCGGCCCGGGAGCTTCTGGAAAATCCATGCTGTCGACTCTACGAGGTGGCAGCAAAGGTTGGGTATGAGGATCCCAAGTATTTTTCCAAGACATTTAAAAAGGTTGTAGGCGTTTCGCCGAAGGAATACCGGGAGAGCCTATGAGAGTGCGGAAATGGTATCAGAGAATATGCCGTCACCTTCGCGGCCTGCCGATGCGCTGGAAGATGACGCTGTCGTTTGCTGTTCCTGTGATTCTCATCAGTCTCCTGGCCTATCAGGGGACGGGATATTATATGCAGCGGCGAACCGAAGGCCAGCTGCAGCGCAGTACCGAGCAGGCTCTAATGCAGGCGGGAAGCTTTATCAATTCCTATCTGCAGAATATGGAATACATCACCGAACAGATCGGGAGCAATCAGGAGCTGACGAAGGTGCTGGCAGTGTTGTCGGATGAAGAGCAGAGCCGCAGGGACAGCTATCAGGAGTACTATGCGCTGAACCGTATCTTTCAGCAGATCGAGCTTTCCAGTGAGGAATACCGAATCGGAATGTATGTTCCGGATGAAAAGCTCTATTCCAGCAACGACTTTTATTTTTATCCGGAATCCTCGCTGAAGGAAACGGATTTCTATGAAGAGCTGCAGGAGGACTTCGCGGTTGGAAGGAGCAGCTACCAGATCCTACGGGATAAGAGAACGGGGGACCCTGCCTCGCGGCAGGAGTATTTGGCCAGGCTCTCGCAGGTGACCTTCACCGATGAAAACGGAAACGCCTCCACCTATGTTGTGAAGGTGGAGGTGCGTCTTGCTCTGCTGCGTCAGATATTGGACAATGCATTGCCTACGGAGGGAAGCTGCATACTGCTGGCGGATCCTACGGATCAGATTCAGTGCGTTTCATCGGAAACGGCAGACTATCAAAGTCATGTGCGGCTTGCTGATATTCAGAAAACCAGGAACTGGGAAAGACTCTGCATTGCGAATACCAGCTGCTATACGGTGCGCTATGACAGCAATATGAAGGGCTGGGCTCTGGCGGCAGCAATCCCGGTACAGGAATATTACCTGCAGTTTTCCTGGCTGCTGCTGGCAATTCTGCTGTTGATGCTTCTGACGGTTCTGGTCGTGATGATGGTGTCCTATGTGCTGGCAAGGTATTATACGAGCCGCATCGCATTCCTCAATCACCGCATGACGGACGTGCAGCAGGGCAACATCAATCTGCAGATTTCCGGTGAATCCGAGGCGGACGGACAGGACGAAATGGCGGAGCTCTACAGCAATTTTGACTTCATGATCGAAGAGATTCAAAAGCTCATGAAGGAGCAGTACCGCCTGGGCCGCAGCATTTCCAGAACGGAGATGAAAGCCCTGCAGGCACAGATCAATCCGCATTTTCTCTACAACACGCTGGACCTGATCAATTGGGGCGCGATGGATTACGGCGCAGACGAGGTGGCAAGGATTGCACGGAATCTCGGCCTGTTCTACCGGTTGTCGTTAAACCACGGTAATTCCGTCATCTCGATCCGCGATGAGCTGCGCCACGTGAAGGCGTTTGTGGACATCGAAAATGCACATTATGAAAATACCATCTCACTGAATGCGGAGGTTCCCGAGGATATCCTGGACCTGGCGTGTCTTAATATTACGCTGCAGCCCTTTGTGGAAAATGCCATCCTCCACGGAATGGGGGAGCATGAGGAGATCACCGGGTGCCGACTTGATATCGGGGGGAGACGTGAAGGCGAGGATATCATCCTTTGGGTGCAGGATGACGGACCGGGAATGCCGAAGGAGACGGCGCGCCGCTTAGAGCAGCAGCGGCCCCAGGATCACGGAAAAGGCTTTGGCATCATGAACGTGAATTTCCGCATCAAGCTGGCCTATGGGGAGCAGTACGGCGTAACCTACAGGACCAATGACGGCAGCGGTGATGAGGAGCTCCCGGTGAGGGGAACGCTGGTGCAGATCCGGATCCGGGCCTGCAGCCTCGAGGAATTGGAGAAAATCATACAAATGTAGCACAATGACGAAAAATCAAAAGAATTTCCACCACAGACTATAAAATATTCCACCCTTTCCAAACATCGTCCGTTCCGATTGCGGGCGATGTTTTTTATACTCATGTATGCATGAGGAAACGAAAGCGCCGCAGACTCCGAAGGTGAGGAGGAGCCGTGAAG
>CAVBQH010000270.1:0-3340 GCA_963597485.1 Acutalibacteraceae bacterium | reverse complement strand
AGGAAGGCCGGGACGCCATCCTTTCGACGGTGCGGGAGCTGGAGATCAGGGGCTATATTGTGCGGGGCAGGACAAGGGATGAACAGGGGCGGCTTCGCGGAGCCAGCTACACCATTTACGAAATGCCGCAAGCACCTATGACGGATAATCCTGCATTGGATAAGCCTACGCAGGAAAAACCAACGCAGGAGGAGCCTATACAGGAGAAGCCTGCGCAGGAAAATCCTCTACAATTAAGTACTGATCTATTAAGTACTGAAACAATCAATAAAAGACAGATAAAAGAGCAGCGGCATCGTTATGGTGAATATGCCAATGTTCTTCTCTCGGATGCGGAGCTGGAAAAGCTGAAATCGGAGTTTCCCAAGGATTATCGGGAGCGTATTGAACGGCTGTCCGGCTATATTGCCTCCACCGGGAAGAGCTATAAGAATCACCTGGCCACTATCCGCAACTGGGCACAGAAGGAACAGCCGCGCTACCGGCGTGACAACTATCACTATGAGGAGGGAGACAGCCTGTGAACGACGACATTACACCGATTTTAGAGAAAACCATGACGCGGCTTAGCGGAAAAACAGCCGATAAGGAAGCGGCATATCTGGCGGAGGATGGTCTTTTGCACTGTAAGACCTGCCATGCACCGATTCAGTGCCGCGTCCGGCTTTGGGAGCGGGAAAGCATTGTCGCCTGCATGTGCAAATGTCAGGAGGTAGCCTATCAGGCGGAGCAGAAAAGACTGGCACAGGAAGAGGAGAAGATGAAGATCCAGAGGCTGAAGGCCAATGGAATCCAGGATCGGCAGCTTCTGGCCTGCCGGTTTGAGATTGCGGAAGAAAATCAGGACATTCGCATAGCCAGGCGCTATGTGGAGAATTGGAAGAAGGTCAAGGCGGAAAACCTTGGCCTTTTGTTATGGGGAGATGTCGGCACCGGAAAGTCCTTTATGGCGGCCTGCATTGCCAATGCGCTGCTGGAGCAGGGCGTGCCGGTGCTGATGACCAATTTCTCGAAGATTCTGAACCAGATGGGAGCCATGTATTCGGAGGAGCGATATCGGTATATCGCCTCATTTACGAATTTCTCTTTGCTGATCATTGATGATCTGGGGATTGAGCGCGGAACGGATTATGCATTGGAGCAGGTCTATGCTGTGATCGATGAGCGCTATAAGACGGGGTTGCCGGTCATTATCACCACCAACATTGGCATCGAAGAGCTGCGAAATCCCATGGATGTGCAGCATGAGCGCATTTACAGCCGTGTACTGGAAATGTGTACGCCGGTGCGTGTCCGGGGGAATGACAGAAGAATGCAGATCGGAAAGAGCAAGCAGGAAGTCATGAAGGAGGTATTGAACTTATGAAGCAGAAGAAGGTGTTTTTCGGAAAGAAGAAGGATATCTACCATCGTTGGGAGGAGGTGAAGAAGCTGCATGGCAAGAGCAAAAACCAGTATGTCAGCAGAAAACCGCAGTGGCTCAGCTGCAGACGCTGCGGCTAAGGAGCAGAAAGTGGAAATGTCGCTCTCTGAGCTGCGTCCCTTTGAGGGTCATCCCTTCAAGGTACTGGACGATGAGCTGATGGAGCAGACGGTGGAGAGCGTTAAGCAGATCGGCATTGTTTCCCCGCTGATTGTTCGCACCGACCCGGAGGGCGGCTATGAGATTCTGTCCGGGCACCGGCGTCTTCATGCAGCGCAGCTGGCCGGACTGGAGACCGTGCCGGTCATCGTGAAGGAAATGGACGATGATGCCGCTGTGATCTTTATGGTGGACAGCAACCTGCAGAGGGAGAACATCCTGCCGAGCGAGCGTGCATTTTCCTACAAGATGAAGCTGGAGGCGATGAAGCACCAGGGGGAAAGACTGGACTTAACTTGTTCCCAAGTTGGGAACAAGTTAGATGGAAAAAAATCCAGTGAGGTTATGGCAGAGGAAATAGGTACCAGTAAAAACCAGATTTTCCGGTTCATTCGCCTTACCAACCTCATCCCGGAAATTCTGGATATGGTGGATGAGAAGAAGATCGCCTTCAATCCGGCGGTGGAGCTTTCCTACCTGAAGCCGGAGGAGCAGAAGGATTTTCTGGAGGCCATGGATTATGCCCAGGCCTCGCCGTCATTATCCCAGGCACAACGGCTGAAGAAGCTGTCCCAGGAAGGAAGCTGCACATTGGAAGCGATGTGCGAGGTCATGAATGAGGTCAAGAAGGATGAGCTTGACCATGTGACGATTAAGAACGATGTCCTTCGGAAGTATTTTCCGAAATCCTACACGCCGAAGCAGATGCAGGACACCATCATCAAACTGCTGGAGCAGTGGCAGCGGCGCAAACAACGAGATATGGAACGATGAAAGAGAGGAAAGAACCTATGATGAATAACTTTATGAGAAACCAGAACATGCCGAATTGTAGCGGAAACTGTGCCGATTGTCTGGAGACAGACAAGTGGGTGCGTATGGAGGAGCAGGAACGCAGAAGACACATCGCGATGCTTAACAACAGAGATCTGATGGAGCTGTTGCACCACAATTTCCCGGAGGAGCGCGTTGCCCTGCTCCTTGGGAGAAACGGAAACGGGGTATTGACCACCGAAAAGGGCTGCATTGAGTTTTTCGGAGAGGATTATGACGAGATGGAGATCGACTTCTTCTACGACGAGCGCCTGATCCTTCGCTATAACCCCGAGGAGATCGTAGCGCTGGACGGAATGCTGTACCTCACGGGTGCGGCGGAGGTGCTCAACATGGATGAGCATGGCAATGAATGCAGCATTGGTCTTGCGGAGCTGGCGGACGTGCTGGATTTTACGGATCAGAACGCTACGGTGATTGAAGTGGACGGCAAGACAATTCCGGCACTTCGCCTGGAGTAAGGAAGGAGGCTTAGCTTATGCAGGAAGAAGTTGAAAACAGAACCGTCAATTTGGCCATCAGCACTACAAAGCTGACCTTGCGCAGCCTGCTTAATTTGTTCAATGCCTGGAGGCGGCATCAGAAGGCGAAGGCAGCGGAGCTTCCGGTCGGGAAGCAGAGCATCAAGAAGCTGCTGGGGCAGAACCAGGGTGTCAGCAGTGTTCCCATTGAGAAAACGGATTTGAGGGGCTTTGAGCAGGTGGCCCGAAAGTATGGTGTGGACTATGCCATCACAAAGGACAAGAACCAGGTCCCGCCAAGATATACCGTGTTTTTCAAGGCGAGGGATGCCGATGCATTGACGGCCGCTTTTGAAGAGTTTGCCAATCGAAAGCTGAAAAACAAGGAAAAGCCCAGTGTTCTGGAGCAGCTTGGAAAGCTCAAGGAGATTGTGGCTGCATTGGTACCGGACAAGGTACGTCA
>CAVBQH010000269.1:0-3340 GCA_963597485.1 Acutalibacteraceae bacterium | reverse complement strand
GTCCTGACACCACCGGATCTTCAGAATAATACTCAAAATTGCGGCCACAGAGCGGATTTCGATGGATATTCATTGCCGGTGCCAGCCAGATATCAATTCCAAATGTTTCCATTTCCTGCCCCACAATATCCGCAGTTTTCTCGACGAGGTCCGTATTCCAAGACTGTGCCAGACACCAACCGATGGGAATCGCTGTCGCGTATTGATAGTGATCCTCCACATCCTCCGGATGCTCATACTCCGGAAACTGCATCACTGCACCGCCAAAAATTTCGCCGCCCGGCAGGATCTCCCCGCTTTTCCTCGCCTTGAAATGCGGCTGCAGGCGAAGGCCGGCCGGTCCGTCGGCCATAATCAGAGAGCAAATACCGCGGCTCTTTTCACAATAGTCATTGGTATCTCCGGCGCCGCCCGGTACCATCGACGCCATACCAATGATAGATTCCTCCTTGTCTCTTGCAAATCGTCCAGTGCACAGCGCAGCCATCTCGCGAATGGAGAGCTGCGACACTAGCTCTTCTGCCGTGCAGGCTCCGCTCCGCACATCCTGCAGAGTCAGGGCGGTGCCCTCTTTCCGAGGAATTTCTTCATGCTGTGTATAGACCGTGGTCCTTGTCTTAACTGCTTCGGATGAGAGCACCAAAATCGGTACCACTCCATCGTCACAGCCACAAGCAGATAGCCGGCTGCCGTCTGTTTTGCCCCGCAGTTCCTCCATCGATTTGTCTCTTGATGACTCTGTCACGAACAGATTCTGCACCTTCTGCGTGATCACCTCCGCATCCAGCCGCAGAACTGCTGCCGGTGTCACGTGCTCTGCATCCCTTCCAACAAAAATTCGATAGTCACCCGGTTCCAGCATCCAAGCTGCCTTCTCCTCACTGTAGGAGGCAAGGTCCTCCGCACAGACAGATATTTTCAGTTTCTGCGATGCCCCTGGCTTTAAAAGATCTGTCTTTGCATAAGCTTTCAGTTCCTTCACAGGTTTGTCCAAGATGCCTTCCGGCGCGCTGATATAGACCTGAACCACCTCCTTTCCAGCATAAATCATTCCTGTATTAGTCACACGAACATGCAGAGAAAGCTCTGTCCCCACGAGCTCTGTCGTCTCCACCGAGATCATAAACTCTGTGTAGGATTTTCCGTACCCGAAAGGATAAAGTGGCTTCTTCTTATAGGTGTCAAAATACCGGTATCCTACATAAATCCCCTCTGTATAATCATCGTCATCCAGATTACCGTTATTGTGGGAAAACGTAGCCGAGGATGGATAATCAGCATAGGACTTTGCCCAGGTATCGGTCAGTCGCCCAGAAGGATTCACCGTCCCGTCCAGCACATCCGCAATGGCAAGACCGCCGATGTCACCCAACTGTCCCATCAGAACAATAGCGCTGATCCCTTCAATCCTTCGGATTTCCGAAAGATCCATCACGCCGCCGATGTTCATCAGCAAAACGACCTTTTTAAAATGCTCTGCAAGTGTCCGCAGATCCTCCAGCTCTCTCTTGGATGCCTGGTAATCGCCCCGCCTGTTGCAGCGATCCGCACCCTCTCCAGAGGTACGTGAAATAACGTAGATGGCTGTGTCCGTATCTGCCTTGTCTATATCCTCCTGCGTAATCGCTGCCGCATCTGGAATTTCAAAGGGATACCAAAAAGTAAGCTCAATGGGAGATCGTCCTGTTTCCATCTCCAGCTGCTCCAGCTTTTCATCATAGGCCTGCACAGCAGCCTCCATAGCCGCCGTATTCCTTGCAAGCCAGTCCGATGATGTAATCTTCCAGCCCTTTTCTCGAAATCCTTCCTCTACTGTAAGACTCAAACGCGAATTCACTTCTCCAGAGCCGGTGCCGCCCTTTACCGTATAATTTGCCCCCATTCCGAACAGTGCCAGCTTACCGCCTGCAGCAAGCGGCAGTGTTCCGTCATTTTCCAGCAAAACAACACATTCACCGGCCATCTTGCGAACCTGTTTCGCATGCCGGCGTTCTTCCTCAGTCACTTGATCACTTGTCGGTGCGTAAATCCGTCTCACATTCCCCTCCTATTATCCCCTTATAGGGCAGTGTTATAGATCCATATTGATACAAGGGGCAAAAGGTCCAAAACATTCGTTATCCTCAGTCATAGCGTACCATTTTCCGGTCTGATTCAGATAAAAAAGGTTCAAACAACACAGAATGAACCTTTGGTGGTTTCTCAGCATTGCAGACTCTCACCTGTTTGATTTCTCCCGGAAAAAGAGAGAAGCAATTATCGTTCAGCTTTGTTGTCTCGTCCTCACAGTCCAAAACCACCATTGGTACAAAACAACTGCTTTTTAAAGATACAATAATATCTTCTCCGTCTCTTTGCGTGTTAAACTCTATTTCGCTGCTTTGACTATACCAATCGCCTTTCTCATGGTTTTTAGGCCTTTTTCCCTGACCAAAGTTATATTCTCGCAAATTGGAGCGCAAACTGGTCGCAGTTTCAAAGGATGAATCGTTCTCACAACGTACAAACCAGAAGCCATCTTCATTCGCTGCGGCATACATAGTCAAGCTCCATTTACCGTGTGCATCGACATGGGCCGTGTAATGTTTTTTTTCCATCATCCGACTGTTTGCCGGATTTTTATCCGACAGAGAGTACCTACCAATGACCAAATCCAGTTCTGCAGGCTCTGCTGATTCGTTCAATACCCAGACACGAACCACTCCATCCCTCTCACGAATCAGCAATTTTCTGGGAGCGAACGCACGTTTCAGAAAATAAAACGAAAATTTCCGTGTCAGATAATAGTCTATGACGGACCACCCCGTTTCCGGCCAACAATCGTCGTACATCCAGATGAGCATACCAGATCCATACTCCTTGCAGCGCACTGCCTCCGCCATTTCCTGGTATGTCATCCCCTGAACAATTCCGCCGTAGAATAGATACTCGTCCGGAGTTAAATCTTTACTTGATACCGCGTGATTTTGGATCATATCCAGGATATATTCCCGCTTCCAGTTCTGTTCTCCGTGGTACTTCCATGCTGGGAAATCAAAAGAAAATGCTTCATCCTTCTTTAATCCAAGTGCTCTTTTCATACTCCCCGGCATAAGAGGGCCATGAATTCCAAACTCACTTGAAAATCTTGCAGGGAATCGATCAAATGCCTCCGGCTCAAAGGAATATCGAAATCGATTGACATGATCGCGACGTAGAAAATTCCATGCATGCGTGTCTCCGGCCAGGGCACTGTTTGCATATTTTCCAGTATCAGGTTCCTCAGAAATGTCTGGATATTCCCCCACCATCACACGCTTTGTTGGACATCCAAAATATGGTGACGATGGCATATAAAAAA
>CAVBQH010000268.1:0-3342 GCA_963597485.1 Acutalibacteraceae bacterium | reverse complement strand
TTCCTACATACCTGCGCGCAGTGTGGATGGGGTTATTTATCTGGCACTGGACTTTGTGAAGGAGTATACCAGCTTTGACATGACCGCCTTTGAAAATCCCCATCGACTGCAGATCGATACGGAAGGCGGGAGCAAGACGGTAGCAACCATTGCGAGAAAAACGCAAATTCGCACCTCGGGAGGCATCAAAAGTCCTATAGCGGAGCAGCTGGAGAAGGGGGCAACTGTCACCGTTTTGGAGCAGATGGAGAACTGGTCCAAGGTTAAGAGTGAAGATTCCGTGATCGGCTACGTAGAAAATCGCCGGCTCACAGACATACAGTCAACAGAACAGACCCTGGCATCGGATTATACGGAACCTGAGTTCACGCATATTACTGTGGACGGCAAAATAAATATGGCTTTCCATAATGTGTGGGGATCACAGGGTAATTCTACGCTGACATCCTATATGTCACAGACCAAGAGCGTGAATGTAGTGGCACCGACCTGGTACTGGGTGAGTGACAATGACGGGAACATGGAAAAGGCGGGAACAGCGGATTATGTAAATCAGGCACACAATCTGGGATGCCAGGTATGGGCGGTTGTGGATAACATCAATTCCAGCTCTCTGACGGATAATCACACGTTTCTGACAACACTCGATGCCAGGACCAATCTGATCAGTCAGCTTCTGCAGGAAGCATCTTCGTGCGGATTTGAAGGAATTAACGTGGATTTTGAGCTGATTCCGGAGGAGAACGGAGAGGATTACATTGAATTCATCCGTGAGCTTTCCATTGCCTGCCGTAATGCGGGAGTCATTTTGTCTGTGGACAATTATCCAAGCTACAACTTCAATTCGCACTACCACCTGGAGGAACAGGGCGTTTTTGTGGATTACGAGGTTGTAATGGGCTATGATGAACATTATGCAGGAAGTCAGGAACCGGGAAGTGTTGCGTCGATTTCCTATGTTACCGAGGGAATTCAGATGGCTCTGGAGAAGGGAATTGACAAGGATCGCCTGATTAATGCGATTCCGTTCTATACAAGAGTCTGGAAGACACAGAATGGCTCTGTGACATCGGAAGCGCTTGGTATGCAGCAGGTGCAGGATTATATGCAAACACACGGGATGACAGCAAGCTGGGATGCGCAGACCGGACAGAACTATGCGGAGACGACGGACGCGGACGGAACGAGAATTCAGATCTGGGTAGAGGATGCGCAGTCGATTCAGCAGAAGCTGGATGTGATGCAAAGCTGCGGCATTAAAGGCGTTGCAGAATGGAAGCTGCAGTATGAGACGTCAGATATCTGGGATGTGATCTCCAATTACATGACATCCTGACAATGAGAAACGCTTTAATCGTGGTTTCCCCATACTTTGGGGCAGAGAATACGGCTATTGGAACAGAAGGTGACGGAAATGGTGACACGGTATGTGTCAATGACAGAACAGAATATGGACGACGTGGCCATCGCGGAGGCGGGACGCATCCTGCAAAGCGGCGGTCTGGTCGCGTTTCCAACCGAGACGGTATATGGACTGGGCGGAGATGCGCTGAATCCGGAATCGTCCAGGAAAATTTATGCAGCCAAGGGCCGGCCGTCGGACAATCCGCTGATCGTACATGTCTGCCGATTGGAGGATATACCGCGAATTGTGGAGGATTTTCCGTTGCAGGCAAGGAAACTTGCTGAGGCTTTTTGGCCGGGGCCGCTGACAATGATTTTCCGTAAAAGCGAGGCGGTGCCGTATGAAACAACGGGGGGACTGGATACCGTTGCGGTTCGCTTTCCGAGCAACAAAATAGCACAGGCTCTGATTCGGGCGGAGGGCGGATATATTGCGGCACCGTCGGCCAATCGTTCCGGGAGACCTTCGCCGACGATTGCCAGGTATTGCAGAGAAGACCTGGATGGTCTGGTTGATATGATCATTGATGGCGGGGAAGTCGGAATCGGACTGGAATCCACGATCATAGATCTGACAGAGGATACTCCGACCATTCTTCGCCCGGGGTATGTCACCCAGGATATGCTGACCAAGGTGCTGGGATCCGTCGATGTTGACCGCACTATTTTATCGGCTGATACCGGAGAAAAACCGAAAGCACCGGGAATGAAATACCGACATTACGCTCCGAAAGGGGATCTGACGGTCGTGGAGGGATCGCCGGAAAGAGTTGCCGCTTACATTAACGAAAAACTGCAGGAGGCACACAGCGGCGGAGAGAAAACCGGCGTTTTATGCACGGATGAAACGAAGAGATTGTATCGGGCAGACTGTGTGAAAAGCGTTGGAAGCCGCTTGGATGAAGCTGAGATTGCCAGAGAGCTGTTTCGCATTCTGCGTGAATTTGATGATGAAGGCTGCACGGTGATGTATTCGGAATCATTTCGCGATGGTGAAATCGGGAATATACGTTCCGCAGGAAGTACAGCGGGGGGATTTGGCATGGCAATTATGAACCGGCTGATGAAGGCGGCCGGTCAGAAAATTGTTGTACTGCCGCAATAAAACGGCAAAAGGAGGGGAATATGATAGCAATTGCGAGCGATCACGGCGGATTTGAACTGAAGGAAAAGGTGATTCTTCATCTGAAGGAACAGGGGTATGAGGTAAAGGACTTTGGCACAGATGGAATACAGTCCTGCGATTATCCGGATTATGCAGGGCCTGCGGCCCAAAGCGTTGCGGCAGGAGAGGCGCAGCGTGCAATTGTGATTTGCACGACCGGAATCGGCGTCAGTATTACGGCAAATAAAATTCCCGGTATACGCTGCGCATTATGCCATGACGTGACAACTGCCAGGCTGACAAGGCTTCACAATGATGCGAATGTACTGGCAATTGGCGCCGGGGTGATCGGCGAGAATGTTGCGATGGACGTTGTGGATACGTTCCTCGGGACGGACTTTTCAGGCGGGCAGCGTCATGCAAGACGAATCGCAAAGATTGCAGAATATGAGAAAAAGCAGTAAAAAAGAAAAGGACTGATTGAGGTACTTTGCAATCACAGGTGAAATGCCGCAGAAAATGCGGCTAAGAACTAGCTTTGCACTACAGGAGGATAAAATGGCAAACGTTATCATAATGGATCATCCGCTTATTCAGCATAAAATTGGTTTCATACGCAGACGGACAACCGGGACCAAGGCGTTTCGTGAAACGGTGGGAGAGATTGCAATGCTGCTGTGCTATGAGGCGACCAGACATCTGGAGCTGGAGGATGTGGAGATTGATACTCCGGTAGCTCATTGTGTGGCAAAGGAGCTGAAGGGTAAAAAGCTTGCGGTGGTTCCGATTCTCCGTGCGGGACTGGGCATGGTAGACGGCATGCTGCAGATGAT
>CAVBQH010000267.1:0-3350 GCA_963597485.1 Acutalibacteraceae bacterium | reverse complement strand
GGCGGAGGGAGGATATGATTTCTTTACAACGACGCTGACCATTTCGCCGCTGAAAAATGCGGCGCGGCTGAACCAGATCGGAGAAGCAATGGGACAGCGTTTCGGCGCGGTCTGGCTTCCTTCGGATTTTAAAAAGAAAAACGGATACAAGCGTTCCATTGAGCTCTCGCATCGATTTGAGTTGTACCGGCAGAATTACTGCGGCTGCCGCTTCAGCCGGAAGCAGCGGGAACGCGAGGTAGAAAACAGGGAAAGGGAAGAAAGGAACACACAATGAAGCAATTGCTGGATGTATTGACAGAGGAAATGGGGAGAGCTTTTGCAGAAGCAGGATACGAGGCTTCCATGGGAAAGGTTGGCCCCTCTGCCCGCCCGGACCTTGCGGAATACCAGTGCAACGGCGCTATGGCCGGTGCCAAGCAGTTTCACAAGGCACCCTTTATGATTGCGGATGACGTGGCGGCAAGGCTGGCGGATTCGACGGTCTTTAAGGATGTGACCGTTGTAAAGCCCGGCTTTATCAATCTGAATGTGCGCGAGGAATTCCTGCGGGATTACCTGCAGGAGATGAAGGGCAGTGAGAAATTCGGCATGCCGCACCCGGAAACCGGGAAGATGGTGGTGCTGGACTACGGCGGACCCAACGTGGCAAAGCCGCTCCATGTCGGTCATCTTCGTTCTGCGGTCATCGGCGAAGCCATTAAGCGTATGGTTCGCTATCACGGAGATACAGCAGTGGGCGATATTCACCTGGGAGACTGGGGACTTCAGATGGGCCTTGTCATCACAGAGCTCCGGCATCGCCGGCCGGAGCTGCCGTATTTTGACCCCTCTTATACCGGGGAATATCCTGCAGAGGCTCCGTTTACAGTGGCGGATCTGGAGGAGATCTATCCGTATGCCAGCGGAAAATCCAAGGAGGATGAGGCTTATCACGCCGAGGCCCTGGAGAATACCCATCGCCTTCAGGCGGGAGACCGCGGCTACCGGGCACTCTGGCAGCACATCCTGAACATCTCCATTGCGGATATGAAGCGCAACTATGCGAACCTGAACGTTACGTTTGATCTGTGGAACGGAGAGTCTACGGTAAATGATCTCATTGCGCCTATGGTTGAGAAGATGAAGGCCGATGGAAAGGCCTATGAGAGCAACGGCGCGCTTGTTGTGGATGTAGCAGAGGATACGGATGCCAAGGAAGTTCCGCCTTGCATGATCTTAAAGAGCGACGGCGCCGCCCTGTATACGACTACAGATCTGGCAACCATCGAAGACCGCAGGAACCAGTATCATCCGGACGAAATCATCTACATCACAGACAAGCGCCAGGCACTTCATTTCGTACAGGTTTTCCGTGCTGCAAGGCGGTGCGGCCTGTGTGAGGAGAAGACTGAGCTTCGTCATATCGGATTCGGCACGGTCAACGGCAAGGACGGAAAGCCCTTTAAAACAAGAGACGGCGGCGTGATGCGGCTGGAGACACTGATTCAGGATATTAACAGCGAGATGCTCGAGAAGATCAAGAGCAACAAGGAGATCCCGGAGGAGGAAGCCAGGGAGACCGCCAGAAAGGTTGCGCTTGCAGCCATCAAATACGGCGATCTTTCGAATCAGGCCTCAAAGGATTATATTTTTGATACGGAGAAATTTACGTCCTTTGAGGGAGATACGGGCCCGTACATTTTGTATACCATCGTTCGTATCAAATCCATTCTGGCCAAATATCAGGCAGCCGGCGGCCGGGATCCGAAGGACCTTTCCATTGCGGCGCCCTGCAGTAAGGCAGAAAAGAGCCTGATGCAGGACATTGCAGGATTCGGTGCGATGATGGACGGCGCATATGCAGAGTGTGCACCGCACAGAATCTGTGCCTACATTTATCAGCTGTCGAATGATTTCAACAGCTTCTATCACGGCACCAGGATTCTGGCGGAGGAGGATTCGGCGCGAAAGGACGGCTGGATTGCTCTTTTGCAGCTCACAAAGGAAATCCTGGAAACCTGCATTGATGTATTGGGATTTGAGGCTCCGGAGAAGATGTGATGACAGGCTCCCAAAGTTCAGGACAACCCTGCGGGTGAAATGTGCACTTGCAGGAGGTCCTTTGATCTTGGAGCAGTTTGGGGGATACTATGGACATGGGAGATTTGTTCGCAGCCGGAAGCGACATCATGAGTCAGGTGTCGCAGGCTGTCGAAACGGGGGATTATTCTGAACTGAGCAGCTCGATCAAGGAGCGAGTCAGTAAGGTGACGGATGAGCTGTGTGAGCAGACAAGTGCGTCGGCTGCAGGGCCAGGGGGTACCTATTTCAGCCCCTACGGCGGCAAAAAGAAAACTGCCGAGGCCAAGAAGATGCCGGTGGAAAAGAAGAACTACTTCCTTCGCCGTTTTCCCTCCAGAAGTCTCGGAACAGGACATGTAGTATCGGGAATCCTGCTGGGGGTTATTCCGGCTATGTGTACTGTGGCGCTTTTATTTAACAGCGTGGGCGATTTGATGGCCGCGGACATGAGTGCGCTGGGAGTGGACATTGCATCGTTCCTGTGCATGGGAGCCATAACCTTTGGCTGCTATGCGCTGATCCGGAGCGGCAGGAGGAAAAAGGACCTGGTTAAACGGTTCTATCTCTACGGCGATATCGTCGGGGAGAATCGGGAATACATTGCCATTTCCGAGCTTTCAGACAGATCCGGGATTTCGGAGAATCAGATTCGGGAGGACATCCAGGCGCTTCGGGCGGACAACATTCTTCCCTATGCGGTGCTTGACAGGAGCGGCAGCACGCTGATCCTTTCGGATCGCATGTACAAGGAGTATGTCAATGCAGAAAATGCCCGCAAGCTGAGAGAGGAAGAGGAACGAGTAAATCACCTTCGCCAGAATGCACAGGACCAGGGCACAGGAGAAAACTGGGAGCAGGCATCCGGAAAGGTGGCCGCGCAGGATGCAAAGGCGAAGGCGCAGGCTGCCCGGGAGGAAGCGGGCAAAAAGGCACAGGAAAACGGAAGATCCGGCGCTTCAAAGAATGCAGACGGACAGCCGGAATCGGCATCCGCCCTCATCGCAGAGGGAAAGGCTTATATCGCAGAGATACGGGCTATTAATGATCGGATTCCGGATACAGAGGAGATGTCGAATAAGCTGTATCGGCTGGAAGAAATCACCAGGCGCATCTTCGAGCAGGTGCAAAAGGACCCGTCCAAGGAAAAGGATCTTCGGAAGCTCATGAATTATTATCTGCCGACGACGACCAAGCTACTGAATGCCTATGCGGATTTAAACGATCAGCCGGAGGCCGGAGAGAATATCCGGGAGACCAAGCGACAGATCGAGGGCTCCATGGATGTG
>CAVBQH010000266.1:0-3363 GCA_963597485.1 Acutalibacteraceae bacterium | reverse complement strand
GCTGATCCGAATGCCCTGATCGCTTAACATGGAGGCAAGCTCCATGGCGCGAAGAGAATCGCCGCCCAGCTGTACAAAGCTGTCATCCGGGTCAATTGCTCCATCCAGATTCAGAACGGTGCCGGCTCCCTCGATAACCCGCAGCTCTGCCTCACTGAAGATTGCGCCGATCAGATGAATCTGCAGAGCAGGCTCCGGAAGCTCCCCACGAATCACTTTTCCGTTTGCATTTCGCGGCATCGCCTTCACCGCGGTCCACAGGTCCGGAATCATGTAGGACGGGAGGAACGCAGAGACTGCAGCTGTTACCTGTTTATCGTCATAAGCTTCTGCAGATTCGTAGTAGCAGGCCAGATGGTCAATGCCGTTGATGGTTTTCAGTACAACCACAACCTGACCGACCGGCATATGGAGCTGCGCAAAGGCCTTGGATACCTGAACCTCGACCTCCCCTGTCTCCACGCGGAATCCCCGGAGCTTTACCATGTTATCCATGCGGCCGAGAATGTAATAGATGCCATCGGCGTCCCGTCGCATGCGGTCGCCGGTGCGAAAATACCGTCTGCCGCCCAATTCAATCCACTTTTGGGCAGTCTGTTCTGCCAGATGAAGATATTGATGCGACATGCGTGCGTCGCTGATAAGGAGCTCTCCGGCCTCACCGTCCTTGACGGGTGAAAGATTTTCATCAACCAGCAGGGCATGTGTATCCTTGGTCAGGTGACCGATCGGCATGATGGTTTCGTTCCCGTAAACACGTATGGAGAAAATGGTCGCCAGCTCTGTGCTGCCGTACATGTTGTAGACCGTTGTTTCCGGAGAAAACGGTGTAAAATTCCGCAGCTTTTCACCACCGGCCAAAAGCGCAGTTCCGGCGGTGTCATATTCCTCTGCCATTGTGGCCGTAAGACTTGACGGCATGAACATGTGGGTAATGCCGTTTTCCTTTATATAGCGGTAGAGTATATCGGTGTTCTGGCGGACATCATTGGGAGCAATGCATACCGTTCCGCCGGCAGAGAGTGTGCCGAACATAAATACATTGGTGGCTACAAAGGTAAAGCCGGACATAATTCCCATGCGGCTTTCCGGAGTAAACGCAATATCCTTATGTCTGTCAAGCCAGTCATTTACGCCCTGAAGAAGGGCATGCCGATGAATGACGCCCTTGGGCTTACCGGTAGTCCCGGAAGTGTAGAGAATCATGACAGGATCATCACTTCCCCTCGAAGCCGGCGGTAAATCGGAAAGAGGAGCTGTCTCATTCAAAAAGAAGAGGCGGCGTCCCTCCAGAGCAGAGCGTCGGTTTTGAGCCAAATGGCGATCGGCGAGAACAAAACGGACACCGGCGTCCTCCATCATATAAGAGAGGCGCTCGTCCGGATAAGCTTCATCGAGGGGTAGAAAGACACCGCCGGCCTTCATAACGGCAATTGCTCCGATCAGCAGCTCCTTTTGCCGGGAAACAAGAACTGCGGCGGCTTCTCCGGCTGCAAGGCCTGCACCCTGTAAAGCAGCTGCCAGGGCATTGCTGGCTTCATCAGCCTCCTGGTACGTCATAGAGCCGTTGCTGTCGCGCAGTGCAGTGTGATCCGGCATGGCTGCTGCTGTCTTGGAAAACAGTTCATGAAATAGCAAACTCATTCTTTTCTAACCCTTTTGCTCGTGTGGTGTTCTTACCAGGTACTCTTTTAATCGTCACGAGGACATATCAATCACACATCCGTTTCGAGTAACCATTCAGCACCCATCTCGAATCCTAATCGTGCAGGCCGCCCATGGCCTCGAGGAAACGCTGATAATAATCTGCGCCGCAAACCGGCCAGGTAAAGCCAAGGCGCGCCAGGATCTGCGCGGTGTAGGACACGCCAAGGTCCTCCAGCCCAAGGGAGGATTTCGTGTCTGCATTGTTTAATGTATAGACCATAAATGGCTGCATGGCATCGCACCGCGTAGGGTCCTGGAGAGCCTCCTGAAGCGCTGTGCCGAATTCCTCATCCTCTGCGTATCGGATGTTGTAGCCGTAGCTTTGCAGACCGGAAACCACATCACCCATGAGCGGTCTGTGGTTGTTGCTCATCATGAAGCAGACACAGGCCCGCGGGGTTTTCGACAGCAGGACCACTGCCTCTGCAACCTTATCAATGGGAGAGAATTCCGTCGGAGTTGTCGCAGCTGTATACGGCACCAGCCCCAGAACCGAGAAGCCCTTCAGGGTGTTCATGTAATTGTTGGTAGCGTAATTAACCTGGAAATGTCCGTCACTGTTTCGCGGAGCCAGGTTGCCTGCGCGCAGCACCTTGGCATTTAATCCATCCGAAAGGATCTTTTCGTAGATCAGTCTCTCTGCCAGGAATTTAGAGCGGACGTATTGGTTGTCCTCATACACCTGTCCGGCATAGAGCAGATGCTCGTCGTAAATAAGACCGTCTCTTGGAACACCATTTGCGGGATGGCCAAAGATGCTTTCTGTGGAAATGTGGACCAGCCGTGCTCTGTGTTTCTGACACCAGTCAATCAGATTGCGGACGATTCCGAGGTTGGCGCGTTCAATTTCATCACCCTTTGCAAAGTGCTTGACGCTGGCGGCACAGTTGATCACAGTAATGTCCTGTGCATCCATACGGAAGTTCTCGAAGGTCGCAGGATCAATGGCGTCACCCTCCAGAAGGAAGATGCGCGTGCCGAACAGCGGCGCGTAGTCTTCACCAAAGTAGTATTGCAGCAGCTCCCGGAAACGCTGCTGAGCATCCTGACCCTTTTTGGCGCGGACCTGGCAGTAAATCCGGCAGTCCGTGTGCAGCACAAGCTGCCGGAAGACATGTGTGCCAAGGTATCCGGTGGAGCCGCACAGGAGAACATCCCCGAGCTCCTGACGCTCGCCGTTTCGGAGGGCTTCAACGGTGTTGCCGCGAAGGAGCGCGTTGATGGAGTGATAGTCGTAGCCGTCACGGCCGATTTCTGTGACACCCTGTCCATAGGAGGAAACGGCGTCTTCATCCTGCAGCTTCGTGGAATCCTCGCAGGGAGCCGCAGCGGCTCCGTTTCCGGTAAAGGCGGCCAGCATTTTCGGCGTTGTATTCTCAAAAACATTCTGGTAGACGATGGCATAGCCCAGCTGGTTGGCGGCTACTACAACCCGCATGGCGCTGATCGAGCTGCCTCCGAGTTCAAAAAAGTCATCGGCAGTGCCAACCTTCTCTACCCCAAGGATCTGACTGAATATTGTGCAGAAGTCCTTCTCGGCCTGGCTCTCCGGCGCCTCATAACCGGCCTTTTTAACCTCCGGCTTCGGCAGAGCCTTTTTATCCACCTTCTGGTTGATGGTCAGAGGAATCTTATCAATCTGCATGGTGACCAATG
>CAVBQH010000265.1:0-3364 GCA_963597485.1 Acutalibacteraceae bacterium | reverse complement strand
GCAGGCATATTCACGATTGAAATTGGCAGGCGGCCAAGGCGCGAAGCGCCTCTGGACAGCCACATCGAGGTTTTCCGAAGGAAAATCGAGATGGGGGCTAAACAATTACATTATTTTTCTCTAAAAGCTTTTCTGTATCCGTATCTGAAACGTATCGTTGAAAATCAGGACAGTCCGTGCACTTTTCGGGCCTGCAGCTCTGCACGCACACACAATTCAGCAGCTTTGAAGCAGTGCTCCTGTGTCATTGCATGTTCCGTGCGGTTCAGGCAGTCCAAAATCAGCTCGCCAAAAAACGGATAGCCGACCTTCCCATCTACTTCAAAATGCTGTTCTCCCTCCCGATTGACCAGAAAGACATGCCCGCCGCTTTCCTGTGTCGCAACATTGACATACTTGCGAAGCTCAATGTAGCCTTCTGTCCCTATGATAAAAGTTCTGCCGTCTCCCCAAGTGGAGAGCCCATCCGGTGTAAACCAGTCCACCCGAAAATGCTGAGTGGATCCGTTGTCTCCAACGAGGACCGCGTCACCAAAGTCCTCCAGTTCCGGATACTGCGGGTGATTGTAGTTGCCCACCTCGCTGTATTGCACTTCCGCATCTTTGCATCCACAGTAAAAAAGGAATTGCTCAATCTGATGGCTCCCAATATCGCAGAGAATTCCGCCATACTGCTCCTTTTTCCAGAACCAATCCGGCCGAGACGAGGGATCTCCTATTCTGTGCGGTCCGAAACCATCAATGTGAATCGGCGTTCCAATAGCCCCCTGATTGATCAGATAGCCTGCATACACTGCAGCCTCCACATGAATGCGTTCGCTGTAGTAGCACATATACTTTCGCCCTGTTCGGAAAGCCATTTCCTTCGCCTGTGCCAGTTGTTCCAACGATGTCAATGGAGCCTTGTCTGTAAAATAGTCCTTCCCAGCCGCCATAACACGAAGGCCTAGTGCACATCGAAGGCTTGTCACCGCTGCCCCGCAAACCAGTTTTACCTCAGGATCGGAAAGTATTTCTTCCTCACTGTTCGCCGCCTTTACCCCCGGATATGTTTGTAAAAACTGCTTCACTTTGGCAGGATCCGGATCATACACCCACTTCAATGTAGCCCCTGCCTCCACCAGTCCATTGCACATTCCATATATGTGCCCATGATCCAGTGCAATAGCAGCAATCACAAATTCTTGTGGCTTCACTACAGGCTTTGGCTTTCCAACCGGTGCATAATTCATTCCGTCATTGCTTCCCATCTTCTCACCTACCGCTCCCTGTCTATATTCCTGTCTTTTTAATTGTGGCCGCCGCATAATGCCGCGGCGGCCCATGAAAATCCAGTAACTATTCAGCGCCCATCTCGATTTTCCTTCGGAAAACCTCGAATTAGTTCGTGATTAATTCACACCGTAGTACGCTGTTCTTTCGTCGATAATCGTCTGGATACCTGCATCCTCCAGCTTGCTCATGTACTCTGCAAATGTTGCATCAAAATCCGAAGGTGCGCAGGTGATGCAATCCACCTGATACTCGTCCTGTACAAGCTTTAGATCCGTGATAAGGCCCGACGTAGACGGAGATGTGTAATAGCTATCCGGCAGATCTGTTCCGGACAGAGCGTTCTCATAATTATTGATTACATAATTTTCAAATCCGGGAGCTTCCTTGGACGTGCAGGCATTGAAATCATCCACGGTCATGAAATAGCCCTGGTTTCCGGTCAAAAACAGATCCGTACGAATCCAGTCCTTATCCTTTGCGTTGTAATCGGAATCCTTGACAACCGGAACACCGTCCACCATGTCATAATGTTCACCTTCAAATCCGTGATAAAGTACAAAGCCTCCATCCTCAGAGCACATCCAATCGAGATATGTCATGCAGGCTTCTACTGTCTCAGCTGATGCAGTCTTCGGGCAGAATGCAATCAGACCACCTTCAGAGTAGGTTGCGCTGTACTGGTTGCCATCATTGACGTTCTTCAGAGGTGCAAGAGAAACCATATCTGCATCCGGCTGATTTTCTTTCAAAGTTTGCAGAAGTCCTCCGCGCAGAACATCCACATTACCATTTACGTTGTATTCACAGAAGCCAAGTGCTCCGGAGCAGAAAAGGTTCTTATACATATCCTCATCCAGCGTATAATATTCCGAATGAAGAATGCCATCGTTGTACAGTTCATTCATAAACTGATAGAACGCTTTCATTCCTTCCTGATCATAGTAGTCCATGATGCAGTCTTCGGTTGCAGCCACCTGCCACTTGTTGGCATCCTGTCCGAGAGTTGTGAAAGCGGTTCGCGTATTCCACATCTGCCAGAACACAGCGCCTACTGCATCTTTTCTTCCATCCGGATTCTCCTTTACAAATTTCGTGAGAACATTCTTCAGTTCATCCGGTGTCGTCGGCGCCTCCAGTCCAAGCTTATCCAGCCAGTCCTGCCGAATGAAAAGGTTGCTTTTTGCTGTCGTAGCACGTTTTGCAACAATTCCGTAAAGCTGTCCGTCTGCATTTCTTCCGATGTCCAGACAAGAATCTCCAATATAGGATTTCAAATTCTTAGCCTGATCCTCTCCGTCAATAAATTCGGACAGATCCCATATTCCTCCCTGATTGAAGTAATCTTCTGCATAGGCATAGGTGTATGTAATGGTAATGTCCGGCGCCGTCTGGCTGGCAACCATTGTCTGCATCTTGGTGATTTCATCACTTCTCGGAACCGGCACGAATTCCACATTAATGCCGACCTTGTTCATTTCCTGATTGACATACTGTGTCCACTTGTTCTCCGTAATTGTTGAGCCACTGGGGGCATTGCTTCGATCAAACAGCTCTACTGTGATCGTAACATTATCAAACTGCTTATCCCCGTAGGTGGTCTGATATCCACTTTCTGCTGCAGCCTCACTCGTACTGCTCTCCGCAGAGCCGTTTGACGCATCAGCCTTCTCACTTTCTGAGGAAGACGCACCACATCCTGTCAGAAGCCCCGTCAACATGGCTGCCGACATAGCCCCTGCCAGTAGTCTTCTCCTTACCATCCGTTTCTTCATAGATACCCTCCTTTTCTTTCCCCTCATTATGGGAATACATTTCCGCCCCCGGCTTTTGCGCACTGGCAGAAAGTGATCTCGTTTATTAGCCTTTGACCGATCCAACCATGACTCCCTTGACAAAGTATTTCTGAAGCCAGGGATACACCACCAGAATCGGAATCGTTGAAACCGCAACCGTTGCCATCTTCAGAGACTGAGACATTACCATGCTGCCTGCCCCCTCCAGATTTGCAGTGCTATTCAGCTCTCCGCCGAAGAGAAGGGACCGGAGACGCAGCTGCAGCGTATATTTTTCCGGACTTGTAATATAGAGC
>CAVBQH010000264.1:0-3380 GCA_963597485.1 Acutalibacteraceae bacterium | reverse complement strand
GCAAGCATTTCACGTCTGATTTATGAAATTTTGCTTGGCTCTGAATAGTTACAAATTTCTACACGTTGAATCGGAACAAGATAACATCTCCGTCCTTGACAACGTATTCCTTGCCTTCCATTCCGACCTTACCCTTTTCTCTGGCCGCTGCAAGGCTTCCCTCCTGCAGCAGAACTTCCCAGTTCACAACCTCTGCCTTGATAAAGCCGCGCTCAAAGTCCGAATGGATCTTGCCGGCTGCCTGCGGAGCCTTGGTCCCGATCCGAATGGTCCAGGCTCTGGTCTCATCCTCGCCCGCCGTCAGGAAACTCATAAGGCCCAGCGTGTGGTAGCTGGCCTTGATCAGCTTATCCAGGCCGATTTCCTTTAAGCCCAGATCCTCCAGGAAGATCTGACGTTCCTCATCGTCCAGCTCCGAAATCTCTGCTTCCATCTTGGCGCAGAGAGCGAACACCTCACTGGATGTCTTCTCCGCATAGCCTCTTACTGCCTGCACGAAGGAATTCGACGCTCCGTCATCAGCGATGTCCTCCTCCGATACGTTGCAGGCATAGATCACCGGCTTGGACGTCAGAAGACTGTACTCCTTCAGAAGCTTTGCTTCCTCCTCCGAAGGCTCCTCCATCGTCAGGATCGGCTCTCCTGCCTCCAAATGCGTCTTAATACTCTGCAGATACTCCAGCTCCTTAGCGGCTTCCTTGTCCATACGGGCCGTCTTGGCGACCTTGGAAATCCGACGCTCCAGTACCTCCAGATCTGCAAAGATCAGTTCCATATTGATGGTCTCGATGTCACGCACCGGATCCACCGAGCCGTCCACATGCGTGACATTCGGATCCTCAAAGCAGCGCACCACATGCACAATCGCATCGCACTCGCGGATGTTCGCAAGGAACTGATTTCCCAGGCCCTCACCCTTGGAGGCACCTCTTACAAGACCGGCAATGTCAACGAACTCAATGACTGCCGGCGTGACCTTCTTGGAATGATACATCTCGCCCAGCTTCCGGATTCGCTCGTCCGGAACAGGAACCACGCCGACATTGGGATCAATCGTACAGAAGGGATAATTGGCAACATCCGCTCCTGCCTTTGTCAGCGAATTAAACAATGTACTCTTTCCAACATTGGGAAGTCCGACGATACCTAATTTCATAGCTTATATACTCCTCCTCAAAGGCCTTGATTATTATGTCCAGCCACATCGAGGTTTTCCGTAGGAAAATCGAGATGCGGATGCTAAACAGCAGTTAACATATTACTCCATGAATTCTGAAATGTCATGCCGTCTGGTTTCTCAGCATGCCTACTCTTTAAGTCTGTATTTTCTGGTTTTATTAGTGCCCGTAGTCTCTATATCATCCATCGTAGCCAAAATAGCTCTGGTTCGTTGAGCGCTTAACCCAATGAAATCTGCAATATCTTTTGTTTTTGATTCGCCAGATTGCAAAAGGTATTCTCTTATCTTTGCCATACTTATTTTTATCGCTTGCTTTTTATCGCTTGCTTTTATCGCTTGCTTTTTATCGCTTGCTTTTTATCGCTTGCTTTTTCCACAAATTCAAGTGTCAAAATGGTACGATCAGGATCAAATCGTTCTTCAATCGTCGGTTCCTTCCAATGTTCGCCTTCCCAAGTATTGAATATATTAGGCACCCCACTGCCAGAACGTTCACCAATATTAATGAGGTTGAACATTTTCATCAGAGACTTATTCCGCGGATCGGATTCTCCCCCCTTACGCATTTGAATCTTTCCCGTGCGAATGTATCCGGGATTTTCAAACACAATTTTCCTTGGCTCTTTCTTGATAACCACCCCTCGAGTTCCGTAATAGTCCGCATTAATGTAAATCATTCTTTTATCAGTTACATCCGTTAAAAATTCAGTTCTACCATTTTATTCGGTTATAACCAAATAAAATTCATGGATCCATCAAAAATTACATATCTGGATTGCCGCACCATTTTCCATGACAGAAAACCCGTGTTTTACATAAAATGGCACGTTCTCCTTATCCTCCGGCATTCCCTCAATGTACAGAAAGTCTTTATATTTTTCCTTAATGTACTCGATCATCTTCCCGGAAATGCCCTGGCCCTGGTACGCAGGATGCACCAGAACGTAGTGGATCTGGGCCAGCATCTCCGAATCGTCCAGCACTCTCACAAGTCCGACCAGCTTCTCATCATCCCACACCGTCAGAACTGTCGAGGAATGCATCAGTGCCTTATACAGGCGCTCCGGATAATTCCCGGAAATCCAGTGGACAGATACGAACAGCTCCTGCACCTGCTCCTTTGTAAATATCTTATCTTCCGTATAACGCAGCACACCATTCTCCTATCTGTGATGATCACATTTCTGACACTGAACCATTTCGTTGGCACTGTCCTCCTTGTAGAAGACACCGGACCAGCGGCAAATGCTCTGCAGAATGGGAACCACGGAATCCCCCTTTCCCGTCAGGGAGTACTCAACCCTCGGCGGAATTTCATCATACGATTTCCGATTGATAATCCCATCCTCGATCAATTCCTTTAATGTTGCCGCCAGAACCGCGTCGGTGATGTTATACATTTCCCTGCGAATCTCGCTGTATCGCAGTCTCTCATTGGCTGCCAGCACACATATAATGCGGGATTTCCACTTTCCTCCGAAAATGGCCAGTCCGTATTCGAGGGGACACCGTATATCATCTTCTGTCTTCTTCTCGTATTTAGCCATGCCAAATCACTTCCAAGTGTAACTGCTTAAAGCTCCTTCTTATTATCTGCTCCCGGCGTAGTTACAATAACCTTTGACGGCGTGATAATCAAGGCTCCCTTCGCAGTTGCAGCGCCGTTGAACATCTTTTCAACCATCGCTTTGAAGGTATTCACCAGCTCGCCCTCGGTTACATACTCCGCTGTTCCCTTCACCTGGTACCCTTCGAGGCTCTGCGCATCATAAACAGAGATGGCAATCTTGCCGCCATTTTCCCGGATACCACGAATGGTTGTCTCCAGGAAAACATCACCGACCACCAGCTTGCCGTCCTCTGTAACATCCTTAAAGGCGACTGGTACAACATTCGGCTCTCCGCCTGCGCAGGTGGCAAGATCCCACATGCTACTCTTTAAAACCTTGATAACTGACTCATTCAACATAATACAATCCTCCTATTCTTTTTTGTTACACACATGTAACATGCAGAGCCCTTCGCAAAAATGTGCAGCTCTGAATAACCGTTTCACTCTTATCCTAGTAAACTGCTTCTGTTTTGGAAGATATTAGCGAATTTATGAGTCGCTATTAAATTTGTAAGTAACCATTCAGAGCCAAGCAAAATTTCATAAATCAGACATGAAATGCTTGCATTTCTAAGGCTGATTTTGAAA
>CAVBQH010000263.1:0-3397 GCA_963597485.1 Acutalibacteraceae bacterium | reverse complement strand
GAAAGAACCCACGCCGTCCAAAGCCAGTTCTTTCTCTCACACACCGAAAGCTCTCCGGTTTCCCGAAAAGTTTTCCGAGCAGCACGGCAGTGTTACCTGCCACACCACTACTATGGTAAGAAAGAACTCCCTTTTTATCAAGATCTTACGCGCAAAGTTTTCATCCGCATCCCGTTTTCGTGAGTTTATGTCCTCCTACCGCCCTGACAACGAAGTCTGCCCTGTTTGTAAGCAGCGCTCCCTTGTGATTCACAGCTACTACCCCAGAAAAGTCATTGATTTCATTAACAATCAGCCTTCCATGTCCATTATCACAGTCACTCGGTTGATTTGCTGCAGCTGCGGTCACACACATGCTGTTTTGCCCGATGTCATTGTCCCCTATGATTCGCACAGTCTTTTCTTCATTCTCCGCGTCATTGCCACGTACCATTGGCGCTCCGGCTCCGTTATGAAGCTATGCGAACGTTTCCACATCACCGTCAAACGACTCTATCAATGGCTCCATCTGTTCAACCAGCAAAAAGACAACTGGCTCGGGGTGCTGGTTAGTTCACAGACAACTCCCTGCACCTTTTTGCGCCGTCTTTTTCTTCGTGATCACTTCTCTGATTTCACCTCTGCCTATGCTTGTCGGTGGGGTACATCCTTCCTTCAGGTTCACCGAAATCTTCCGCCTTAATCGTACTTTTCCGCAGATTATTCCCGTGCCGTTCCTTCAGGTGGCTGTCCGTTTCACCCGACCACGCGACCGTTCCAATGATCGCCATCTTTTCTTATCCTATGATGTCCTTATCAAGAAAAGGAGGGTCTTTCGCATGGCCAAAGAAACGGATTATCTCAAATCAGCATCTGCTGTCGCCGAGTTTCGATTCGGCATCATCGCTCCTGTCATCCAGGGGCTTTTCTCTGATGCCTCTCAAACCGCCTACTTCAAAAGGGTTGCTTCCGGGACACTCACTCTCCCGGACGGAACGTCCAAAAAATACAGCTACAAAACGTTCCAGGACTGGACCTCAAGCTATCGGCGCGGTGGGCTTGACGCACTCATGCCTAACGCACGGACCGACTGCGGTTCTTCACGCGCACTTCCGGACACTGCAACAGAAGAAATCTATCGTCTGAAACAGGAGTATCCGCGAATGAATGCCACGCAAATCTATCTGAAGCTGGTGGAGGATGGATTTATTCCGGCCGCTGTAAGTGTTGACAGCGTACAGCGCTTTATCCGTCGGAACGATCAAAAATCCGCACGCAATCCAACTCTGCGTGACAGGAAAGCTTTTGAAGAAGATGCCTTCGGAAAAATGTGGCAGGCTGACACCTGCTACATCGCACACATCACAGAAAACGGAAAATCACGTCAGGTCTATTGCATGGCCATCATTGACGATCATTCCCGCATGCTGGTTGGCGCACAGCTTTTCTACAATGACAATGCATGCAACTTCCAACAGGTTCTCAAGAATGCCATTGCTGCGTACGGAATCCCTGCAAAGCTTCTTGTCGATAACGGAGCTCCTTATGCCAACGAGCAGCTTTCCATGATCTGTGTATCCCTCGGCATCTCCTTAATTCACACTCGTGTACGCGATGGTGCTTCCAAGGGAAAGTGCGAACGCCACTGGAGATCCATGAAGGAACGCTGGATCTACACATTGAAGCTGGACGAAATTTCTTCGCTCGAACAGTTTAACTCCATGCTTCGCGAGTACATCCGCACCTACAACACCACAGTTCATTCAGCGATCCAGTGTGCTCCCATCGATCGGTACAAGGATTCCGACTACGAAATCCGCATTCCGCAATCACCTTTATGGCTGGATGACTGCTTCTATAACCGTATCCAGCGAAAGGTACGCAAGGATTCCACCGTTTCCATTAATAAAGAAAGCTACGATGTCCCCATGCAATTCATCGGTATGTCGGTTGAAATCCGTTTTATTCCCGGAAAGATGGAAACCGCCTATGTCCTGTACGAGGGAACAAAAAATCCCATTCGAATCACAAGCAAAACCGACAACTGTCATACCAAACGCAACAATCCGGTTTCTCTCGATTATTCAAAGATAGGAGGACAAGCATGAACTTCCAGTCGTTTTACGGCATTTCCCGCAATCCCTTTGACAAGCAGCAATGCACAGAAAAGGACTTTTTCAATTCCCATGACTTTGAACAGATGTCTTCCCGCCTGAACGTCCTTAAAGACATCCGGGGCATCGGCGTATTTACCGCTGCTCCCGGCATGGGCAAATCCTTTGCCCTTCGCTGCTTTGCAAAAGGCCTAAATCCAAACATGTATCACATGGAATACATCTGTCTCTCCACGGTCAGCGTTGCCGATTTCTACAAAGAATTCTGTCAGGTCCTGGGGCTTCCCGAACGCGGCGGCAAAACCTCCATGTTCAAAGCAATCAAAGACCAGGCCTTTTACCTTTACAAAGAAAAACGACAGCCGCTCCTTCTCACCGTTGACGAAGCACAATACCTAAGCACCGGGATTCTTAACGACATCAAGATGCTTATGAATCAGGATTATGATTCCATCAACTGCTTTACACTGATCCTATGCGGAGAATCCTACCTGCAGAATACGCTGCGCAAGCCGGTCCACGAGGCACTGAATCAGCGCATCACCATCCGATACAACTTTGATGGACTCTCCGACGAAGAGGTCCCTGCATACATCCGTCATAAGCTCTCCTGCGCAGGCGCACCGGAATCTCTTGTGGATGAACCCGCTCTTTCTGCCGTTCACGGATACGCTCACGGCAATGTTCGCATCATCGACAACATCATGTCTGATGCTCTTATAATCGGTGCACAGATGGAACATCCAGTCATCGATGCAGAAGTCATTCTTGCTGCTATCCACAACCAGGATCCGTTTGCTTAAGGAGGGCACTATGATTTTTAATTGCAATACACACGGGATCTGCTCCTCCGGGCCATGGGAAGCAAGGCTTCGGCTCATCTCCAGGAATCAGAACTCCCTTGAAGCAAGCGTACAGGCCCGCGGCTCCTCCTTCCACTTCATCGTCGGCACTTATCTTAATGGAGGATTCCTATGCATGCCGGGATACGGATTTGGCTGTAACCTCTCAGATCTCGACGATACTGAATGGAATAGACACCAGCTCCGCCAAAAGCTAAATATCGTTGATGCAGAAACGATGGTTTCAGCTCTTCAAGCGTTATCGACACTTGATAAAAATATATGATTTTCAAGGTGCAAGGCTGCGGTCTTTTCAGACCGTGGCCTTATTTCAACACAGTCACCAGGCTGTGCTCAGATAAGGCTACGGTAATGTGCGGCAGCATCCGCCACTATGTGCGGTTCGTGCCGGAACCGCACGTTCAACCAGCCATTTGCAGCTGATTAAGCTTGCGGTTTTCG
>CAVBQH010000262.1:0-3402 GCA_963597485.1 Acutalibacteraceae bacterium | reverse complement strand
GTCCTGGACTGGAGCTTCATGCCAGCACGCAGATGTCGGTGACAGGAGCAGAGGCAGTGCGCTTTTTAAAGCGCCAGGGGTTTGTGCGCGTGGTACCGGCCAGAGAGCTGTCTCTTGTGGAAATCAAGGAGCTGAAAAAGGAAGGCCTCGAAATCGAGAGCTTCATTCACGGTGCTATGTGTTATTCCTATTCCGGTCGGTGCCTTCTGTCCAGCTTTCTGGGCGGACGCAGCGGAAACCGCGGGCGATGCGCAGGACCCTGCCGCCTTCCCTATGAGGCCATCAATGAGGACGGCACATCCCTTGGGAAGTGCGGCATGCACTATCCGCTTTCCATGAAGGATATGTGCGCGCTTCCGATCCTGCCGAAGCTGATGGATGCGGGGATCGACTCCTTCAAAATCGAAGGAAGAATGAAAAAGCCGGAATATGTGGCCGGTACCACCGCAATTTACCGCAAATATATCGACCGCTTCTACGACTGGGATCAAAAGGGAAGGCCTGGCACATGGAGCATTGATCCGGAGGACCTGAAGGAGCTGAATCAGCTGTACATCCGCAGCGACCTGTGCACCGGCTACTATGAACGAAGAAACGGAAGAGAACTGGTGACTATGCATGAGCCGGGGTACCGCGGCGCTGATCCGGAGCTTCTGGCGAGGATACGCAGACAGTATCTGGAAAAGGACCGCAAGGTGCGCGTTCTGGCGAGCGCTGTGATTGTGACAGGCAGAGAGGCGGAGCTGAAGCTGACGGCAGAGCCGGGCGGCGTTTCTGTAACGGTGAAGGGCTCTGCGGTGCAGGAGGCAAAGAGCCGCGCTCTGACGCGGGAGGACATCGCAGCCAAGCTGGGCAAAACGGGAAACTTACCGCTGGAGTTTGCGGAGCTTCGCATTGAGACGGACGGGAGGTCCTTCCTGCCGGTATCGGCACTGGGTGAGCTCCGCAGAAGGGCAGCGGAGGAATTTCTGCAGAGAAGCTGCCCTTCTCGCAAGGAGACGGATGAAACGGAAGGGAGAGAAGTGCAGCAGCTTCTCAGACCGAAACAAGGAAATGATACAGAATCGGAAGGGCATGAGGGTGGTACGCAGCTGCCTGCACGATTCCTCATCATGGTGCAGACGCTGCCGCAGGCCAGAGCTGCCCTTGATTGGATTTTTCGTGCTCAGTCCGGCAACCGGAGCGTGCATGTAAAAGAGAATGCAGCACCCGGCAGCATGCCCGACAGAAGCGGGGAGAATTCCTATGCTCTGATTCTGGATGCGAAGGCACTGGAGGCTGCTGAAAATGTGCGGAGGGATATTGCAGCATGTGAGCAGAAAACCGGCTGCCGGATTCCGGTGCTGGCAGCGCTCCCTTATGTTTGCCGTGAGAGCGATCGGCCGTGGCTGGAGACCTTTTATGCGGAAAATTGTGACAAATTTTACGGATTTGTTACAAGATCATTGGAAGAACTGGAATTTTTAAAAGAGAAAGAGTATGATAGAGCGGTCCTTGCGGACAGCTTTCTGTATACCTGGAACAGGAAAAGCCTTCAGGTGCTGAGGGAGAGTGCTCCGAGAAAGGGCAGCTTTTTCCGGATGCTTCCTGTGGAGCTGGACCGGCGGGAGCTGCGAAGGACCTTTGAGGATGACCTTACGGATGCAGCGCTCTGGGTATATGGGCGGCAGCCTCTGATGCTGAGTGCAGGGTGCATTCGAAAGACGGAAAAGGGCTGCCTTCAGGGCAGTGGATCCGGAGCTGTGAGTGCGGACAGAACACTTTCGCTTCGGGATCGCACAGGGGCAATGTTTCCTGTGCGGACGGATTGCCGTCATTGTCAGAACATACTTTATAACAGCGTGCCCACCTCTTTGCATAAGAGCCTTGGGGATGCGCTGATGCAAAAGTGCGGGAGCATTCTTCTGAGCTTTACGACAGAAGGGCCGGAGGAGATGACACAAATCCTGGCTTTGTTTGCGGGAGATACAAAGGCAAAGGCACCGGTAGCGCACACAACAGGGCATTACCGAAAGGGAGCTCTTTAATCGCTTACAATCACGACACGTTTAATTCATGCGGACTTATATCCTGGCTTTAACCAAATACGGCATTGTAGCCGTCATGATTGCCTACACGATTCTCTCGTTCTATCTGCTGGTACAGAAGGACCGGCAGAAGGTGCGGCGCCTCACGCTGGTGGAGAACATTCTGATTCTCGTGTATCAGCTGATCAGCTATTTTACGCTGTATGTAGCCCTGGGAGACGGCAGGTACATGCTGTTCGCCGTACTGGTGATTGCAGCCTTTTTTGCGATCTTTCTGTTGTACCGAACGCTGTACCGGCACGCCAATATGCCGCTTTTCAACAACATGTGCATGCTGTTGTCGGTGGGACTGGTGGTCCAGTCAAGACTTTCCTTTGACAACGCGGTACATCAGATGATGATTGCTTCGGTGGGACTGGTGATCGCCTTTACGCTGCCGATGCTGCGGGGGCAGATGCGCCTTCTGAAGAACTTCGGCTATGGGTACGGCTTTATCGGTATCGGCATTTTGTCGGTGGTTATGCTGCTGGGCGCGACCACGCTGGGAGCGAATATCACCTATACCATTGCGGGCGTTACCTTCCAGCCCTCGGAATTTGTCAAAATCTTATATATCCTGTTTCTTGCCAGTACGCTGCGGGAGGTTCACGACTTTAAGAGTCTTGTCATCGTGACGGTGTTCGCAGCAGCCCATGTGCTGGTGCTGGTGGGCTCCACCGACTTGGGAAGCGGACTGATCTTTTTCGTTGTCTATCTGTTCATGGCATTTCTGGCCACCGGTGAGTGGTGGATTCTGGCCGCAGGCTTTGGCCTTGGCGGAGCCGGTGCGGTTGCCTGCTATTTTATGTTCTCCCATATCCAGCAGCGCGTGCAGGCATTTATTGATCCGTGGAGCCTTATTGATTCCATCGGTTATCAGGTCACGCAGTCCCTCTTTGCCATTGGAGCCGGCGGCTTGTTCGGCGTCGGACTCGGACAGGGGACACCCTCGGACGTTCCGTTCGTGGAATCGGACTTTGTATTTGCTGCCGTGTGTGAGGAGCTTGGACAGCTTGTCGGTGTCTGCGTGATTCTGGTGGGCATCAGCTGTTTTATCGTCATGCTGGAGCTGGCGGCCGGCTTTGCGGACCGGTTTTACCGGCTGATGGCGTACGGCGCGGGAATCTGCTACATATTCCAGATGTTCCTGACCCTGGGCGGACAAACGAAGTTTATTCCGCTGACCGGCGTAACGCTTCCCTTTATCAGCTACGGCGGCAGCTCCATTCTCTCCACGCTGATCATATTCACAATGGTGGAGGCGATGTGTATCCTGCGCGGCGAGAAGCTCGAGGAGCTGCAGAGAAAGCAGGCGCGTCAGGCACGGCTCCAGGTA
>CAVBQH010000261.1:0-3414 GCA_963597485.1 Acutalibacteraceae bacterium | reverse complement strand
GAGGTGCGCGAGAAGCTGCATGCCTTTATTCGCGAGCAGAACGGGTGAGTAAAGGGAAGATTGTGCAGAGGCACAACAGACGAACCGATGTAGAGAAGCAAAGTTGCAAAGGAGATAACGGGCAATGCAGAAAATATTGATCATCAACGGGCCGAATCTGAACTTTCTGGGCATTCGGGAGAAGTCCATTTACGGAACTCAGAACTACGATGCGCTTCTGAAGATGCTGCAAGGGCACGCAGAAGAGCTTGGCGTGGAAGCGGTATGCTGGCAGTCCAATCACGAGGGGGCCATCATCGACCGTCTGCAGGAAGCGTATTATGATGAAGACCTCATCGGTGTCGTTATCAATCCGGGAGCATATACGCACTACAGCTATGCCATCCATGATGCCCTTCGCAGCGTATTCGTTCCAAAGGTGGAGATTCACATCAGCGACATCAATGCCAGAGAGGAATTCCGCAAGACGTCAGTGACGGCACCCGCCTGTGACCACCAGATTGTGGGGCACGGCCTTGCAGGGTATCTGGAGGCAATGGACTGGATTGTGTCGGGAGCGGCAGGAAAATGATCTTGAAAATGCCTGACATTCAAGGTATCATTATGAAGTAATTGTGACTTAATATTTCCAGGAGGACTACCTACATGATCACAGCCAGTGACTTCAGAAACGGCGTTACCATCGAGAAGGATGGCAATGTATATGAGATTATCGAGTTCCAGCATGTAAAGCCCGGAAAAGGCGCAGCTTTCGTTAGAACCAAGCTTAAGGATATCATCAACGGCGGTGTGACGGAGACAACCTTCCGTCCCACAGAGAAGTTCCCTCAGGTTCGCATCGACCGCAAGGATTTCCAGTATCTGTACAAGGATGGCGATATGTGGTCCTTCATGGATACAGAGACCTATGAGCAGATCAGCCTTGGCGCAGATGTATGCGGCAATGACATGAAGTTCGTAAAAGAGAACGACATGATCAAGGTGGATTCCTACAACGGGAACGCATTTGCCATCGAGCCTCCGATGTTCGTTGAGCTTGAGATCACAGAGACAGAGCCTGGCTTCAAGGGCAATACCGCAACCGGCGCCACCAAGCCGGCGATTGTTGAGACTGGTGCTCAGGTTGCAGTGCCGCTTTTCTGCAACATTGGCGACAAGATTAAGATCGATACCAGAACTGGCGAGTATCTCTCCAGAGCATAAGTATCGGCTGTGTTCCGGGTCCACGCGGATCCGGCGGATGATCATGAGTGAAAGAGGGCAATGGAAACCGGAAGGTGTTCCATTGCCTTTTGTTGTCTCAAACGAAAATGAGGCAGGAGGCAGCGGAAGTCATACGCAAAGTGTGCCGGGAGCAAGGATGGTGAACTGCCGCCCTTGCGGTACTTTGAATCTTTACTAACAGGATCTGTGAAGGGATCTCTATGCAGGAATCTGTATTGTGAAGGGATCCGTATGGAGGGGTATGCATAATCAATCACAAAATGAATCGAATCCAAGAAAAACGCATGGGGTAGGGCAACCGGAATTGGAAATAAGGCCTGGATGCCTGTCCGAGAAACGAACCTATGAGGAGGCCAGGGAGCGTCTGTGCCTTCATGTGGTGAATTACGAACATTGGAGGATGCATCTTAATAACCTGGCGTATCTTCGCTGGGAGGATCTGGTCATTCTTTTTATTTACGAAGAGCGGGATGGAGAGCAGCTGCGGGAAAACCCGGAATCGGAAACGGAGCGCATTGTGCTCAGTCAGAAAGACCTGGAGGCTTGGGAAGTGGATATCTATACGGTCTTTCGCAATGCGGCACTGGCAAGCTGCCGTCTTCATCCTCCGGTCCTTAGCTCAATAAGAGAAATTCTTCATATTCCGGAGGAATATTATGGCGGACCGAAGCTTTATACCATGAGCTGCCGGGAATATCGGTACGGCGCAGCGACCATTTTCTATCCCGGAGTTCTGGCGGCGATTGCAGAGAGCTTTGGGGGAGATCTGTACATTATTCCCAGCTCTGTCCATGAGGTATTGTTCTTTTTGAAGGAAGAAGCGGATGAGCCGTGGAAGCTGAAGGAAATCATCTGCAGCGTGAACCGGGAGGTTGTTCTGCCGGGAGAGGTTCTGTCAAATTCGCTGTATCAGTACCGCAGACAAATCGGTGAGCTTGAGCGAGTTGTGTAGGAGCCATCCAAATGGCTGGGACACATGACTGCTGGGACTGACGGATCTTACAGCCGAACGGGGACTTTACAATTTCTGCCCGCAAGGGTATGATGCTCACTGAAAGCGATGAAGAGACCAGTAGAATTGCACGATCGTCACCAGAGAGGTATTCTTCCGGGCTGCACATTTAGGAGACGAGCAGACGGAATGCTGTGAGAATGCCGGCGGGACGCAGTTTGAAGACCAGCTCTGAGCGGCCCCAATCCGGCCCGGTGATTCCGTAATCATCATGAATGAAGTAAAAACCAGGGTGGAACCGCGTATCTGTGCAGAAAGCCTATACGCCCCTGATGCTGCGCTTGTGCAGTGTCAGGGGCTTTTGTGTGTCCGGTCAGGACAAGGCTGATGAAAGCGTTTCCCGCACCGGGTTTTATTGATGAAGCCACATGGGCCGCTTGGCCCTGAGAAAGGAAGTAAAGAAAATGGAAAAAGAACAGTATCTGGAAGTATATCGCCATTCTCTGGCGCACATTCTCGCAAAGGCAGTCATTGAGCTGTACGGACCGGAGACACAGTATGCCATCGGACCGCAGATCGATGACGGCTTTTACTACGACTTCGTTCTTCCGGAGGGTAAGACCATCCAGGAGGCGGATTTTAAGCAGATCGAAGATAAAATGCGCGAGATTATGAAGCGCAAGGAGACCTGGACACGCAAGGAGGTTTCCAAGAAGGAGGCTTTGGACCTGTTCGCAGGGCAGCGTTTCAAAACTGAACTGATCGTAGACCTTCCGGAGGACGAGACTATTACTGTCTACTATACCGGAGAGGATTATGTGGATCTGTGCCGCGGACCGCATGTGGAGAATTCGCAGGATCTTCTGTCGGCAGCGTTTGAGCTGCGCAGTGTGTCCGGCGCCTACTGGAGAGGTGATGAGCACCGCGACCAGATGACGCGCGTGTATGCGTACGCATTCCCGGATAAGGCCGGTCTGAAGGCACACAAGGATTTTATCCGGGAGGCAAAGGAGCGCGATCACAAGGTCATTGGCCGGCAGCAGGAGCTGTTTTATTTTGACCCGACGGCACCCGGCATGCCGTACTGGATGCCGCGCGGCTGGAAGCTGTTCAATGCGCTTCTGGGCTTCTGGAGAGGCATTCACGAGGAGCACGGCTATCAGGAAATCTCCGGTCCCGTTCTGTCTAAAAAGGAGCTGTGGGAGACGTCCGGTCACTGGGCACACTATAAGGACGGC
>CAVBQH010000260.1:0-3434 GCA_963597485.1 Acutalibacteraceae bacterium | reverse complement strand
CGGGCATTCGCGTGACGGGGCCTGCGGTGCGCTCGTTTACGACGGTTTTCCTGGAAATGTGGAATGCCATTCACGCAACCGATGAGGATGATAAAGAGTTCGACCGGTTCTTCCCCGGGCTTACGATTGGAGAAAAGGACCGGGACAAGCAAAGCGCCAGGGAAATTCTGGATGAGGCACAGGCATCCGGAATGCCGCGGAGCTTCCTGGAGGAGTTTGCACAGAAGAACATTACGAGGAATGAGGCGGCGGAGAAAACAATGTATGACACGCTGCCGGATGCAGCGGGCTATGTGCAGCCTTATGCGGACTCTCCGCTGGATGAGGAACAGATTGGCGAGAACGTGTATCTGTCCATTGCCAACGGAGCAGCGGACTATCTGTACTTTGTGACGCCGTACCTGATTCTGACGGACGAAATGAGCCGGGCTGTTACGCTGGCTGCAGAGCGCGGCGCGGATGTCAGAATTATCACGCCCGGTGTTCCGGATAAAAAAATAACGTATCAGCTTACCAGATCCTACTACGCGCAGCTGGTTCGGAAGGGCGTACGGATTTATGAATTTACGCCGGGATTCTGTCATGCCAAGTGCTGTGTCAGCGATGACCGTGTCGCTACGTGCGGCACCATCAACCTGGATTACCGGAGTTTGTACCACCATTTTGAGGATGGGTGCGTCATGTATGGAACCCATTCGGTTCTGGACGTCAGAAACGACATGGAGGATCTGATTTCCAGAAGTCGTGAGGTGACAGAGGAATACAGCCCCGGACACCGGAGTGCGACGTTGCGCATGTTCCAGTGCGTGCTGCGCTTAATTGCGCCGCTTATGTAATGCGGCGGGATCAGTTTGCTTGCCTGTCAAGCGACAGGGTGGCGGACACCTCCGCCAGGACCCGTCGCCTGACAGGCATCCGAATAGCATAATTCATGCTCCGGAAAGGAGAAAAAGATGGCATTTTCTTCCAACGATTATCAGCAGCTCGGCCTTGGTGACCGGGCAATGGCACTTAGCGAGCGCCAGAAGCGCCGCATCGACAATTCCTGGGCCGGAGCCTTTGCGTCCAGGATTTTCCCCAACATTGATGACCGGCTCTTCCTGCCGCTGTACTCCAGCGCATCTGCCAAGCCCAGCAGCCCGGTGAACGTGCTCGTTGGCGGTCTGATTCTGGAGGCATTGTTCGGCCTTTCCGATGAAAAGCTGGTGGAGAACTGCATCTGTGATGTCCGGTATCAGATGGCCCTTCACACAACCAGCGATCTGGAACAGCCGATCTCGGTGAGTACGCTCCAGCGATTCCGCAGGAGGGTCGCGGACTATGAAAAGGAGAGCGGTGTTAATCTTCTGCGCAGCTGCATTGACGGCATTGCAGCGCCTCTGGATGAGCTGATTCAAACATATCTTCCGGGAACCGAGGCAGACAGTCAGAGCATTCAGCGCAGCATTCTGCGCAGCCGCGGCGGCGAGTTTGACGAGAGCATTCTCTCCGATCCGGAGGTATTTAAAATCAATGTACTTCCTGCGCATTCGGACCACGTGGCCTATGCATCGGCCTGCGAGCTGCAGAAGGAGGAAACGTCGCTTCGTTATTTCCTAAACGGCTTGTGGAAATTCTCCTACGCCAAAAATCCGGCCTCGGCCATCCGGGGCTTTGAGAAGCGCTCGTATGACTGCAGCAGCTGGGATGAAATTCGCGTGCCTTCCCATATCCAGATGGAAGGCTACGATATTCCGGCATATGTGAATCTTCAATATCCCTGGGACGGACGGGAAGAGCTAAAGCCCGGGATGATTCCGACAGCGTTCAATCCGGTCGGCAGCTATGTCAAATACTTTACGGTTCCGCAGAACATGCAGGGACGCCCTCTTTACATCTCCTTTCAGGGAGTGGAGAGCGGTTATGCCCTGTGGCTGAACGGCTGCTTTATCGGCTACAGCGAGGATACATTTACACCGTCTGATTTTGACCTTACGCCGTATATCACGGAAGGAGAGAACAAGCTGGCTGTGCGCGTTTACAAATGGACGAGCTCAAGCTGGCTGGAGGATCAGGATTTTTACCGCTTCAGCGGTATTTTCCGTGACGTCTACCTGTATACAAAGCCGGCAGTTCACCTGGAGGATCTGAAGATCCGCACGCACCTTTCGGAGGATCTGGAAAGTGCGGAGCTGCTGCTGGATTTGACGCTCTCATCAGACACGGCAGAGGACGGGCAGGAGGTTCGGCACGGCTATGGTTATACGGAATACCGCCTGGAGAAGGATGGACGAATCGTTCTGTCCGGCGAAACGGACAATGAGGCCCATACTGCACTGCGGGAGAAGGTGGCGGCACCGGCTTTATGGTCAGCAGAGGACCCGCAGCTCTACGATTTATACCTGACACTGCACGATAAATCGGCAAAGGCAGTGGAATTTATTCATGAGAAGGTGGGCTTCCGCCGGTTTGAAATGAAAGACGGGCTCATGTGTCTGAATGGAAAACGGATTGTGTTCAAAGGTGTGAACCGTCATGAATTTACCTGCGATACCGGACGTGCGGGCATGAGTGAGGAGCAGATGCGACAGGATCTGACCATCATGAAGCAAAATAATATCAATGCCATTCGCACGAGCCACTATCCGGATGATTCCAGACTGTACCGGCTCTGCGATGAGTATGGCTTGTACCTGATCGCCGAGAACAACATGGAGACCCATGGCTCCTGGGCGGCCAGACACATTTCCGGCGAGGAAAATATCGTCCCGGGCGACCATCATGAGTGGGAGGCAGTGCTGCTGGACCGCGTGAATTCCTGCTATCAAAGAGACAAGAATCATCCGGCCATTCTGATCTGGTCCTGCGGAAACGAGTCCTACGGCGGCAGCATTATTAATGAAATGGCGCAGGAGTTTCGCCGGCTGGATCCGGACAGACTGGTGCATTACGAGGGTATTTTCAATGACCGCCGCTATGAGGGAACCTCAGACATGGAAAGTCAGATGTATCCTTCTGTGGAGAGCATTCAGAAGTTCCTGGAGGAGCATCCCCAAAAGCCGTTTATCTGCTGTGAGTATACGCATTCCATGGGCAATTCCAACGGCGGCATGTTCCTGTATACGCAGCTGACGGAGACGGAGCCGCGGTATCAGGGCGGCTTTATCTGGGATTTTGTGGATCAGTCCATTCGCAGAAGGGACCGGTTTGGTGCAGAATTTCAGGCATACGGCGGAGACTGCGGCGAGCGGCCGACGGATTACAGCTTCTCCGGAAACGGCATTGTGGCCGGAGACCGCATGCCTTATCCCAAGCTCCAGGAGGTGAAATTCCTGTATCAGAACCTGTCGGTTGATGTGGAGCGGGATCATTTTACAGTGCACAATCGGAACCTGTTCATATCGACCGACCGCTACGCGTGCGTTGTCCTCCTGGAGAAGGAGGGAGTACGGCTG
>CAVBQH010000259.1:0-3434 GCA_963597485.1 Acutalibacteraceae bacterium | reverse complement strand
GACCAGTACATTCTGACCGGCAGAAATCTCCGGCTCCATGGAATTACCCACCACGCTGACACGAAAGCCAAAAAAGCGAAAACACACGACGGCCAGAAACAGCGCAATCACGGTATAGGCCAGCCATTGCAGTGCCTCCGTCAGTCGCTGCGTCTTGGATGCTCCCTTTTCCTCATAAAAAGTAAGACCCGTAAAATTCCGGGTACGTCTGCGGTTGCTGCGCATGATCACCTCTGAGTCTGATAAGTAATAAGAAAAGCCGCACTGACCATGCAGTGCGGCTCCTCGCGTCATCAATTCTCAAACGAATCAGCGAATCTGCTCTTTAACCTTAGCCTTCTTGCCGCTAAGCTGTCTTAAATAGTTGAGCTTCGCTCTTCTGACCTTACCATGACGAACAACCTCTACCTTCTCTACATTGGGAGAATACAAAGGCCAGGTCTTCTCTACACCGATTCCGCTGGACTCTTTGCGAACCGTGAAGGTCTTCCGGCTTCCGCCGCCCTGAATCTTCAGAACAGTTCCCTCGAAGATCTGTACTCTGGAGCGCTTGCCCTCTTCGATTCTGTTGTGTACGCGAACGGTATCACCAACGTTGAATGCAGATACTTCCTTCTTCTGGCTCTCTTCGATTTCGCTGATAATGCTCATGATATAATCTCCTTTTCTGGATGTTCTTGCCGGGGCATTCCCGCTGATCCGACAGAGGACCATCTCCTTACTCAATGATCCCTATTCCCTGACCGCTGCAAACCGTGCACCGGTCACCCGCAGCGTCCTTACGAATAGTTTCTCTAAAATAATACTTCTGTACCTCACAGCACAGCTTTCACATGTTATCACACGCATCCGCCTGATGCAAGGTCTTCCTTCTTCTTTTCTTCGGCGGGGCAGGCGGATGTGCTTCCATCCAGGCCGCATACAAATCCGGCCGCATCTGTCTGGTCCGCTCCAAAGACTGCTCCAAACGCCAAGCATCCACCTTGGCGTGGTCCCCGGATAAAAGGATCTCCGGAACTCTTTTTCCGTTCCACACTTCCGGCCGCGAATACTGCGGATACTCCAGAAGTCCGTCCTGAAACGAATCGGTTTGTGCAGACGTTTCATTTCCCAGAACGCCCGGTACCATGCGGGACACGGCATCGACAATCATCATTGCCGGAAGCTCTCCGCCGGTTAAGACGAAGTCTCCAATGGAAACCGGATCCGTAACAATCTCCTCCAGAACGCGCTCATCAATACCTTCATAATGACCGCATAGAAGGATCAGATCCTCTTCCCCGGCAAGCTCCTGCGCCATGGACTGGTTGAAGACGCGCCCTACCGGTGTCAGAAACACGACGCGCGTGCGTTTACCGGCCGGCCGTTCCGGGTGCCTTCGCTGAATTTTCTCTTCCAGGGCCTTCCAGGCGTCATACACCGGCTGCGCCTGCATGAGAAGTCCGGCACCGCCGCCATAGATATAATCATCCACCTTGCCGTGTCGGTTTGTCGTATAGTCCCGGATATTGACAGCTTCTACGGAAATCAGTTCCTTCTCCATGGCTCTTGCCAGTATGCTGGTGTGAAGTCCGTCTGTCACCATATCCGGAAACAGCGTCAGAATATGAAAATTCATTTTTTCTGTAGATCCCTGAGCCCCGGCAGCAAATGAACCGTCATGGTGCCTGCTTCCAGATTCACATCCAGAATGCAGTCCTTGATAACCGGAATCAAAATGCTCTGTCCGTCCCGCGTATGCACATCGTAAACATCATTGGCGCCCGTCTGAAGCACCTCCTGAAGGGTCCCCAGCTCTTCGCCGTTCTCCTCAAGGACCGTAAGTCCGATCAGATCCGGAATGTACCATCTGCCCTCCGGCAATGGCATCGCATCCGCCCTGTCAATCATCAGGGGCAGTGTGCGGTACAGCCTTGCCTCCTCCGGCGTATCAATGCCGGACAGGTGCAAAATAACGAACTTCCCCTGGAACTTCACACCGCTTACTTCATGCATGCTCGTTTGACGGCGGAAGGTCAGATACACCTTTTTGAGCTTGCGGAAGCGCTGCGGATCATCCGTAGTAGGGAAGACCTTCACGTCTCCCCGCACGCCGTGTGTACCGGCAATCACGCCGACCTGGAACTGATCCGTCATGCCTGCTCTCCGATTGCCGCAGCATTCTCTGCCGCCTCTGCCTTTGCAGCATCGTCCGCTCCGAGAAGGTCCGTGGAATCAATGTTAACATCCACCATGACATCCTCTCTGGCCGCAGCTGCCTTCACAACCGCTCGGATCGACTTTGCAATCCTGCCCTGGCGTCCGATAACCTTGCCCATATCCACGGGCGCAACGTACAGGTCAACCTTAATCGTCTTGCCCTCGGTTCTTTCTCTGACTGCAACCTGCTCCGGATGCTCCACCAGAGCCTTTGCAATCACTTCCACCAGTTCCTTCATCCTCGAATTCCCCTTTTCCAGTTGTCAACACTGTTGTCGTAAGGAATCGATCAGTTAGCCTTGGCAGCGTTCTTCATCAGCTTCTTTACAACGTCGGTCGGCTGAGCACCCTTCTGGATCCACTCATTCGCCTTTTCTGCATCAATCTTGATGGTTGCAGGCTCTGTGTTCGGATCATAGTAGCCGATGGAGTCGATGGTCTTACCATTGCGGGGAGCGGATGCCTCCTGAACAACGATACGATATACCGGAACTCTCTTCTCACCGATTCTTGCAAGTCTGATCTTTACCATGATAATTTCCTCCTCATTTGAGATGTTCTTTTGATGATTTTTATATATGCAACACGGATCTTCGATCCGGAGTTACCATTGTCTGCGCAGCCGGTGTCCGTAGCCGCCAATGTCATGTCACTTCCTCGTTGAGTAACAACAAGCATGTCTATTCCAAAAGGAGCTCATTCAGAACGGAAAGCCGCCCATACCGCGTCTTCCGCCGAAGCCGCCCATACCGCCGAACGGATTGCCGTGGCGGCGCTTCTTCATGCCGCCCATCTTCTTCACCATGTCCTGCATCTGCTTGAACTGCTTGATGAAGCGATTTACATCGGCAATATCGTTGCCGGAGCCCTTCGCAATACGGTACTTACGCTGGGGCGTCAAAAGCTTAGGATTGGCACGCTCTGCCGGCGTCATAGACAGCACAATGGCCTCCATCCGTGCCATCTTCTTCTCATCGATGGCACCTTCCAGCTCATCCTTGCTGATTCCCATGCCCGGCATCATGCCCAAAATACTGCCAAGACCACCCATCTTCCGCATCTGGTTCATGCTCTCAAGATAGTCGTTGAAATCAAATTTGCCCTTGCTGAGCTTCGAGGCCATTTCACGCCCCTTCTGCTCGTCCTCCTCGGTCTGATTCTCCTGTGCCTTTTCAATCAGCGTCAGCACATCGCCCATTCCAAGGATACGGGATGCCATGCGGTCCGGATAGAAC
>CAVBQH010000258.1:0-3436 GCA_963597485.1 Acutalibacteraceae bacterium | reverse complement strand
GTGATCGAGCTGGTCATTGATGAAGATGATAAGGTATTCCCGATGGTATCTCCGGGAGCTTCCATCGAAGAAGCCTTTGACGAGAAGGATCTGCAAAACAAACAGGCCTAAGAGCCAAAAGGGGAGAGATACGATGACAACAGGGAATGCACAGGCAGCCCGTGTGAGCACTTTGGGCTGTGCCGGTCGATTTTTGATCTGCCTTGGAATTTGTCTTGTGCTTTTTGGCTGCAGGAGGCTTTCCGCCTCGGCAGCACAGACGGCGCTTCCGCCGGCACCAAACTGCCTGATCACCTATGATTTCGGCGGCGGACGACAGTACGTGGTCACACCGGAGCTCGCGATGACGGTTATGGTGACCAATGAAGACGGCAGCTACTATATTGATCCTGCAACCGGCTACTATGTCTGCGACTCCAATAAGCTCCGCAGCTTCTTTTCCGGCCTTCAGAATCTGTTTCCGCCTTCCGGGGCCGTCAATACTGCTGGATTCCAGAAAACAGACGGGACCTATATACCGGTTGACGGAACCTTTCAGAATACGGGTTACATCGATGTAGAGTATGAAATCAACTATCTGGCCGCTGCCATCATGTATCAGAAAACCGAGACACATGTTCCGGTGACCCGGTGCGGCGGAACGTATGTTGAGATTGACATTTCCAATCAGATTCTATATTACTATGAGAACGGTACGCGCAGATTCACAACATCTGTTGTGACCGGCAATCACAGACTCGGGCACGATACACCCACCGGTGTCTATCATATCCTCGGCAAGCAGCGCAATATTACGCTGGTCGGCACAGGATATGCCTCTCCGGTGAAGTACTGGATGAATTTCATCGGCAACAGCATAGGACTGCATGACGCAAACTGGCGTTCCAGCTTTGGCGGCAGCATCTATCTGACCAACGGATCGCACGGGTGTGTTAATATTCCGCCGTCCGTCATGCCGGAGCTGTACGGATTGGTTTCTGTCGGAACGCCGGTTGTGTTGTACTAAAACAAGCGTGTCAGTGTTGGCAGCAAGAGGAGGATGATCATGAGTAGAGTGTATAATTTCTCAGCAGGTCCCGCGATGCTTCCGGAGGAAGTGTTGCAGACAGCAGCCAGTGAAATGCTGGACTATCATGGATGCGGAATGTCCGTGATGGAAATGTCACACCGCAGCAAGGTGTTCGATGCTCTCATTAAAGAGACAGAGGCTGATTTCCGGTCACTGGTTGGAGTTCCGGACAATTACAAGGTCCTGTTTTTGCAGGGAGGCGCTTCTACCCAGTTTGCTGCTGTTCCCATGAATCTTATGCGCAACAAAAAGGCTGCCTATGTCGTCACCGGACAGTGGGCTAAGAAAGCCTGGAAGGAAGCGCAGAAGTACGGCGAGGCCATTAAGGTGGCATCCTCCGAGGATCAGAATTTCTCCTATATTCCGGACTGCAGTGATCTGGACATTCCGGAGGACGCTGATTATCTCTATATCTGCGAGAACAATACGATTTACGGAACCGAATATTTCAAGCTTCCCAACACAAAGGGACACGATCTTGTGGCAGATGTTTCCTCCAATTTCCTTTCCCGTCCGATTGACGTAAATAAGTACGGAATGTTCTACGGCGGCGTACAGAAAAACGTCGGTCCTGCCGGTGTTGTAATTGCTGTCATTCGCGAGGATCTGATCCGTGATGATCTGGACAGCTTTGTTCCGACGATGCTCCAGTATAAAACACAGGCCGATAAGGATTCCCTGTACAACACACCTCCCTGCTACAACATTTATATCTGCGGCCTGGTCTTTAAGTGGATCATGAAGCAGGGCGGTCTGGAGGGAATCGCCAGACACAACGAGGAAAAGGCAAAGATTTTCTACGATTATCTCGATGAGTCCAGACTCTTTAAGGGAACCGTGCGCAGAGAGGATCGCTCTCTTATGAATGCGCCGTTTGTGACCGGTGATGCCGATCTGGATGCTGCTTTTGTAAAGGAGGCAGCTGAGAACGGTCTGGTTTCCCTTAAAGGACACCGCACCGTAGGCGGCATGCGGGCTTCCATGTACAACGCAATGCCGATCGAAGGCGTAGAAAAGCTGGTTTCCTTCATGAAGGAATTTGAGGCAAGACACTGATACAAAGTGCCGGAAAAGGAGAGTATTGTGTTTCATTACGCAGAACTGAACAACATTTCTTCCGTTGGAACCGGACGGTTTGATTCGAATTTTGCAAAAACCGAGAAGCTGGAGGAAGCAGACGGCATTCTGGTGCGCAGCGCCAAGATGCATGAAATGGAATTCTCCGATTCGCTTCTTGCCATTGCCAGAGCCGGAGCCGGCGTCAACAACATTCCGCTGGACCGCTGTGCAGAAAAAGGCATCGTTGTTTTCAACACACCGGGAGCGAACGCAAACGGTGTCAAAGAGCTGGTCATTGCCGGTATGCTGCTGGCCTCCCGCGACATCGTAGAGGGAGTTGACTGGGCACGCTCCAACTGGAACAACCCGGACATTGTCGCTCAGGTTGAAAAGGAAAAAAAGCAGTTTGCCGGAACCGAGCTGGAGGGCAAAAAGCTCGGCATCATCGGACTCGGTGCCATCGGCGTGCGCGTAGCCAATGCCGCTGTATACCTTGGCATGGATGTATATGGCTATGATCCGTACGTTGGCGTTGACAATGCCTGGCACCTTTCCCGCAAGGTTACACATGTGACAGATATCAATGAGATCTATCGCAGCTGTGATTTCATCACCATTCATGTGCCGGCGATGGAATCAACCAAGGGCTATATTTCGGCGGATGCCATTGCACAGATGAAAAAGGGCGTTATCGTTCTGAATATGGCAAGAGACGTTCTGGTTGACGAAAAGGCTATGATCGCAGCCATTGATGACGGTCGTGTTCGCCGCTACGTTTCCGACTTCCCGAATCCCACCGTTGCCGGACACCGCGGCTGCATCACAACCCCGCACCTGGGCGCTTCCACCGAAGAGTCCGAGACCAATTGTGCCATTATGGCAGTGGATGAGCTGCAGGACTATCTGGAAAACGGCACGATCACACACTCTGTAAATTATCCAGATTGCCAGGTTGGCGTCTGCACCAGACAGGGACGTGTTGCCATTCTCCATAAGAATGTTGCCAACATGATCACCGGCTTCACAGCCATTATGGGAAGTGCCGGCATCAACATCGCAGAGATGACCAATAAGTCCAGAGGCGATGTTGCGTATACGGTTCTGGATCTGGATTCTGCGGTTTCCGGTGAAGTGGCAGACAAGCTTGCCGCCGTGGACGGCGTGTTCCGTGTTCGCGTGATTAAGTAAGAGGTAACTATGGCAACAATTCGTGCATTTCAGGCGTTTCGGCCTGCGCCGGAGCTGGCAGAAAGCGTGGCAGCGCTTCCCTACGACGTCATGAACAGTGAGGAAGCAAGAGAAATGACG
>CAVBQH010000257.1:0-3453 GCA_963597485.1 Acutalibacteraceae bacterium | reverse complement strand
AGAGCACGCGGCTGTTAACCGCGGTGTCACAGGTTCGAGCCCTGTTTGGGGCGCTCGTGAAGAGATGTAAGGCGAGTGGTTGCTCGGTCTGCATCTCTTTATATTTTATTCAATATATGTTTATGGACCCTTAGCTCAGTTGGTTAGAGCAGCCGGCTCATAACCGGCCTGTCCTGGGTTCGAGTCCCGGAGGGTCCACTTCAACTCGATACGATAATTTTATATGCATGAAATGTTGACCTCAGAGATATGTTCGTAAGAAGAATCTCTGAGGTTTTTCAATGTAAGGATTTTCAATGTAAGGAAAGCGTGACGAAATGGACTTCTCTTTGATTGTGTTTATATTGGAAATGGTTGGAACCGTAGCATTTGCAGTTTCCGGTGTTATGGTAGCCAAGGATCGCAAGATGGACATTTTCGGTGCGGTTGTGCTGGGCTGTGCCACAGCCGTGGGCGGCGGAATGATCCGGGATCTGATTCTGGGCATTGTTCCGCCCGCGATGTTTCAAAAGCCGGTCTATGTGACGGTGGCTGCGATGTCGTCGCTTGTGTTTTTCTGTCTGGAGAGATATGGAAGGCGATGGCAAAAGCTCCTTGCATCCAATCAGGAGCGCAATGATCAGCTTTTGAATGTTGCAGACAGCATCGGACTTGCAGCATTTGTTGTGGTTGGCTGCCGCACGGCCATTGATGCCGGTCATTCCGATAATTTCTTTCTGTGTGCCTTTGTCGGTGTTCTGACCGGAATCGGCGGCGGAATCCTCCGAGATATGCTGGCAGCGCAGATGCCGCTCATTATGCGTAAGAGAGTGTACGGAATTGCGGCAATTGTTGGTGCGGTGGTGTATTGCCTGCTCCTTCGCGTGCACGTAGACGTCGTAACGGCATCCGTCGCCTGTATGGTGATTACCTGTTTGATTCGTTTTCTGGCTATCCATTATCGATGGAATTTGCCATCCTTCCGTTAGCTGCCGAAGGCTGTCCTCGAAAATGCACAAATTCAGTTGTGCAAAACTGGACGATAATGACAAAGATGTAGCAAGCCATTCATTGGGGCTTGCTTTTTTATTGTGCAAAGGCTATATTGGAAACAGTTCCGGAAACGATACCGATATCGATACCGGCATCGCTTCCGAAGATTAATGATGTTTTGCAGGGAGAAAAGGAGAGGAAGGAATGAAAAAAAGAGTATTGGCATTTGTTTTGAGTACTGCCATGATCAGTTCGATTTTGGCAGGCTGCGGGAGCAACGATGCAACCGGTTCTGACACATCGGCTGCGGATACAGAAACGGAAGCTGCTGCAGACACTGAGAGTGCAGCAGAGGACACAGAGGAAGCGGAGGAGGCAGACACTGCCGAAATTCCTTCCGGAAGAGTGTATCTTCTGAATTTTAAGCCGGAGACGGATGAGGCCTGGCAGAATCTGACAGATACATACAATAGCCTTGGCGGCAATGTAACGGTTCTTACTGCTGCGGATGGTCAGTATAAAACGACATTGCAGTCTGAGCTTGCCAAGAGCGAGGCTCCGACCATCTTCAATATCGGAAGTGCAACAGATGCACAGACGTATGCGGATTATATTTATGATTTGAAGGATTCTGAAATTTACAAGCACCTGACCGATAAGAGTCTGGCAGTGGAGTATGACGGCAAGGTTGCAGGCGTTGCAAACTGCTATGAGGCGTATGGTCTTATTTATAACAAGACCATTCTGGAGGATTATTGCACACTTGATAACGCGGTTATTACCTCCGCCGATGATATTCAGGATCTGGATACTCTGGAGAAGGTTGCAGATGACATCAATTCCCGTATTGATGAGATCAATGAAGCCTTCGGAACGGATCTTACCGAGGCGTTTGCTTCGGCAGGCCTGGACGATGGCTCCTCCTGGAGATTCTCCGGACACCTTGCCAACATGCCTCTGTATTATGAATTCAAGGATGACGGCCTTGAGGATCTGACAGCAGGCGAGGCAGAAATCAAGGGAACTTACCTGGATAACTTTAAGAGAGTGTGGGATATGTATGTTCGCGATTCTGCGGCAGATCCGAAGACTCTCAACAGCGGTGCTCTCAATGCAGAGGCAGAGCTTGGTATGGGCGAGGCTGTTTTTTATCAGAATGGTGACTGGGAGTATTCCGCACTTACAAATCCGGATAATGGATATCTTGTGACAGCGGATGATCTTGACATGATGCCGATTTACTTTGGCGTCGATGATGCTAATCAGGGACTTTGCGTAGGTACTGAGAATCACTGGGCTGTCAATGCAAAGTGCAGCCAGGAGGAAATCGATGCAACGCTTGCTTTCCTGAACTGGGTGGTTACATCCGATGAAGGCCGCAGTGCTCTTGTAAATGACATGGGTCTTTCCTGCCCGTTTGATACCTTTACTGGAGATTATGAGGCCAAGAATCCTTTTGGCGCAAAGGCCAACAAGCTTGCAGCAGACGGAAAGACTTCGGTGGCATGGTCCTTCAACGCAACACCGAATGTGGATGACTGGCGCAAGGATGTTGTATCTGCTATGACGGCTTATACAGACGGCTCCGGAAAGTGGGACGGCGTAGTGACTGCTTTTGTAGACGGATGGGCAGATCAGTGGAAGCTGGCACACGAGGAGTAATTCCGGCAAGAACATGATAGGACGCAGGGACGATGTGCTGCGGGGTAAAAGCGGCTGCGAAACAGACAGCGCTTTACCTGTAGGCACAGATGGAATCCCGTGCAGAACATTTGGCGGGTGAGTGAGCACATCACTCACCCGCTTTTTCGAAAGAGGACCAGGCTATGCAACGATCAATTCGAAAATATTGGTGGCTGTTCGTGCTGCCAACGATGGCAGCCTTTGTGATTGGCTTCATTGTTCCATTTGTGTATGGAGTTTTCCTTTCTTTTTGTAAATTTACAACGGTTACAGACTGGAAATGGGTCGGCCTTAAGAATTACACGAGAATATTCGTGGTAAACGGGAAGGTTGATACAACCTTTTTACACTCACTGTGGTACACCACACTGTTTACGGTAGTGACCATGCTGATTATTAATGTAGTTGCCTTTGCCATTGCAATGGCCTTGACAAAGGGAATTCGGGGAACAAACTTATTCCGCACGGCCTTTTTCCTTCCGAATCTGATCGGCGGAATTGTTCTGTCGTACATCTGGCTGATGATTTTCAACTCTGTTTTGTCGAAGTATTCGATGACGATTGTTTCGACGCAGTGGACAGCATTCTGGGGCCTGGTTGCCGTTGTCTGCTGGCAGCAGATCGGCTACATGATGATCATCTATGTTGCAGGCATTCAGAACATTCCGGGCGATCTTCTGGAGGCGGCTAAGATCGATGGGGCAAGCAGCTGGCAGCTTCTTCGGTTTGTAACCATTCCGATGCTGCGCTCTACGATTACGGTGTGCACATTCCTGACATTGACCAACGGCTTTAAGC
>CAVBQH010000256.1:0-3455 GCA_963597485.1 Acutalibacteraceae bacterium | reverse complement strand
TCCAAATTGTATCAGGATAATCTTTCATTTCACTTTCAAAAAACGAGCAGAAGTCGAGGCTTCGGGCATGATTTTTAAGTCTGCTCAGTACCGACGCAGCCATATTCTTTACAGCCATATTCCGAGAACCTCCTGTACTTTCTTTTCTACATGCAGAGCTTTTGCATACTGCATCAGTTTTGCGATTGATTTTTCCGGATCCTTTACATACCGCTGTACCGCTGTATTGAACACCTCGCCGTCAATCTTATTGCGGTGAAGGAGCAGATCGCACATTGTACGATCTCTGTCGTAGATTTTTATGGATTGTCCATCCATCTCTGCTTCTGTTATTCCGATAAAGTATCGGTCTTTCTGTATGAAATGCGGCTTAACTATCGGATAATCAATATAAAAACGTGTCCTTGTGCTTGTGCTAACCACAGCTATGTGCCACGCTGAAGGCGTTCGGTCCGTATAGCCGTAATAATCCAGGGCACTGTCCATACAAAGAACACCATCCGGAAACAGTGCTGCAATCGCTGGAATATCAGAAAATGAATTGTCTCCAACGTACTGGTAATAGCCTCTGCGGATCTGCTCAATCTGATGCTCAGCAAGCAGCTCCTTTATTTTTTGATAATAAAAGCCTTCCTGGTTCAGCTGCGATGTACGCATTACTCCTCCATACTTTACAAAGGTTTCTTTTATTGTCCCTTCCACGAACATCCTCCGTTATGAAAAGATACAATTTGGTATTAATTCTTGTATAGTTTACTAAACTTAATATACTCGTAAATCACCCGAGAATCAACGCAAATGTTCTTCTAAGCAATTTGCTAAATCTAATTAAAGCAAAAGAGCGAATGTCCGATTCCTGTTTGAATAGACCTCTGTTGAATATTGGCTGTTGCTGTGTTTTCGCCTCAGCCGATTGCAACAGCATCCGATAGGTCGGAGCCGCGGAAATTCACCTCTACCGGCTCTTCAGTCTCAGTCTTATGCTGAACAAAAACATGGCGGGCAGTCGCTTCCGGAAGGGGAGCAGCTGTCCGCTATGTAAGTGATGCCAATATTTGATTATCACAGCGACTTCGTTAAGATACTCAGCGCACTGCTTATTATTTTTCCAGATACATGGCTTTGATTTCATTTAGAATTTCTTCCTTCGTTCTGCCTGCCAATCCTAACTGCTTCACATCAACACTCTCGTTTTCCATCCTGCGGACAAATTCCTGCATATCCGCGTAAACGCTTTGTGGCGCCGCAATTCGTGCTGTCGGTTCAAGCAATTCTGTCAGTCGAAATACATCATTTTTATGTTTCCGAATATTCTTTCCGTCAACATGTTCTCCGGCTGCCTTGCGATCCGTTAAGTCCATCCAGGCCTTTGCCTTGAATGGAATCAGATAAGCTGCATCAAGGACGGCAATGCCGTCAACAATAGTCCTGCCCATTTTCAGAAACTCATAGTAGTTGTCATCCAAAAGAATTGCGGAAAGACTTGATATATCTTCGTCTATAGGCAGCGGAGTTAACACTGCATCCTCCGGAAGCTGAATCGCATCCAGTTTTCGTGTAAACAGTTCAATCATTGTCGGATATGGTTTAGAAGCCGGATGACTAAAGCGATAAAACTCCGGCATTCCAGAGCTTCTGTTGCAGTGCTCGTATCCAGCCTGTTTTACATATTCCCAAAATTTTCTTCCAAACTCAGCATCAACTGCTTCTATGATCAGAACCAGATCTATATCCTTTGTTGCTCTGAAATCGAGTCCTTCTTCCGTCATCAGGATATCACATGCTGTTCCGCCGATTATGGCATACTGTTCTTCATTTCCTTTAAACCATTCCTTGAAACTTTCAAGCCCTGTGACCATCTATTTGTCTCCATAAATTTCCCAGCATTTCTTCTACAGCCTCCTCCACGCGTTCATCCCGATCATCTTCCAAAGACAATGCAAGAGAGAGCACATCAACTGTTTTGCCATCTGCTAATTTCTTCGGATCATATCTCCACAGCTCTACAGCAACCTGAGTTTTGGAATCCTGAAGTGTATTCGCCGCGCTTTTCTGCCATTCAGAAACTGTATCCGATGCAAAGCACTGAACATTTGGCGTATTCAACATGGAGTATTCCGCCAGAGCCGAATATCCGCTCTTCAAAAGTCCTGTGTCAACCAATTCACCAGAGACGTAAACAGTCCTTTTTACAGGATTCAGCAGTTTGCCTTTTGCTTTTTGAAACAGCAATTCCGGGGTCTCGCTGGAAAACAAAATCTTTTGAACGCCATCTTTTCTAACGCTTAAAAGCTTCATTTCCGCAAGCTGTCTTGCCGCTCTCGATATCGACATCGATGTCAGATTCAGATCTTTTGCAGCTTGGCTCATCGGCAGTTCCTGTGCTCCAAGATAAAGGAAGCGAAGAAAAAGCATCTGCGCCGAAGGAAGGATTTCCTCACGAGACTTTTTTTCAGCATCGCAGCGTTCCTGCAAATACACAGCCATGAAAGGTAAATAAATCTGCTTTCCCTCCACAACAAACGGTATTTTTTCCCGAATCAAATATTCCTTCTGACGAAAAGTAAGTTCATTCAGGATTAACACAACCGGCAGCTTCTCATTGGTTCGTATTCGATCAATGTGTTTTTTTAGCGTTTCAATCTGCTCCAATTCTGTCTTGGGATAAAGAAAAATTGCTTTTTGACCTTCCAAAGATACCATTTGCAAGCGATATCTTGTGCTGATAAAATTCGGATAATGCCCAGTTTCGATATCCTCATAAACAACTTTTATGCCCAGAGTCTTATCAATGTAATCCATTGGTCGCCCTCATTTCATAACTCATTTTCTGTATTATAACTCTTTTTATGTTATGATGCAATAGCAGAGTTAAAAGCTAAATTCAGGCTTGGATTGGGTGGTCTGGGTGGCAGACTGGGGTAACTGACTGGGTGGTGGATTGATCAGCCACCCAGTCATCTTGGGTGGGATTTTGCGTAGCTTGGTTGAGAACAGCCCCACCTTGGGTGGGATTTTCTTCTTTCCCACCCAAGCTCATCTAACAGCACAGCAATTCGGAATACATCACCTTCATCAAATGCCGGCTCTTCAGTCTCAGTCTTATGCTGAACAAAAATATAGCGGGCAGTCACTTCCGGAAGAGGAGCAGCTGTCCGCTATGTAGGTTTGCCTGATCCGTATTCCCGTTTCATTGCATCGATGGAGACCACCCATTGTTTGCCGAATTTGCATACATCTACACCATTTACAAGCTTTCCGTAGGAAATTGCTTTCCGTAAGGTGCTTTCATTTAGCCCCCATAATTCAGTAGCATCACTGAATGCCATAAGACCGTCAAATGGCGTTCTAGTTAAAACTCCGTTCTCCCACAATTCATCGCAGGACAAGTCCAAATCATCGTCCCAAATGATGCCATAACCGCCTACATCAACAGAAACACCGGCAAACTCAGC
>CAVBQH010000255.1:0-3469 GCA_963597485.1 Acutalibacteraceae bacterium | reverse complement strand
GCCCGGGGTGTCATGAGTGGAATACCATGGTAGAGGCTCCCGTACGCATGTCGGCGCCTGCGCAGGGAGTACGAGGCCTGTCCGGAGGGACAGCAGTGCCTGGCCTGGGCGGCTTTTCAAAACCGGTCTCTCTTTCGGATATTCATGATGAGGGAGAGGTTCGCTGGTCAACCGGATTTGCAGAGCTGGACCGGGTACTGGGAGGCGGAATCGTTAAGGGCTCCATGCTGCTGGTGGGGGGTGATCCCGGTATCGGCAAATCGACACTTTTGCTGCAGGTAACAGGAAAGCTTGCAGCAGACGGACGCAAGGTGATTTATATCAGCGGAGAGGAGTCTCTGCATCAGATTAAGCTCCGTGCGGGGCGCGTTGGTACGGTGGGAGATTCGCTGAAGTTCTATTGTGAGACTGATCTGGAACGGATTACAGAAGTCCTCCTGGAGATGCAGCCGGAGCTGGTGGTGATTGACTCCATTCAGACCATGAACAATCCTTCTGTGGATGCGGCACCGGGGAGTATTTCGCAGGTGCGGGAGACAACGGGCGTCTTGATGCGTCTTGCCAAGCAGACCGGCATCACCATTTTCATTGTCGGCCATGTTACCAAGGAAGGAACGGTGGCGGGACCGCGCGTTTTGGAGCATATGGTGGATACGGTCCTGTATTTTGAAGGAGACCGGTATGCCTCCTATCGGATCCTTCGCGGGGTCAAGAATCGATTTGGATCGACTAATGAGATCGGTTTGTTCGAGATGAAGCGGGAGGGGCTGTGCGAGGTTGAAAATGCCTCGGAATATATGCTCTCCGGACGGCCGGAAAACGCCAGCGGCTCTGTGGTTTCCTGCAGCATGGACGGAACGAGGGCAATGCTGACGGAGGTGCAGGCACTGGTGTGTAAGACCAATTATGGCTTTCCGAAGCGCCAGGCAACGGGGACGGATTATAACCGCGTCAGTCTTCTGATGGCGGTGCTCGAAAAGCGGCTTGGAATTCCTCTTTCGGATTATGATGCCTATGTGAATCTGGCAGGCGGAATCCGTCAGACGGAGCCTGCACTGGATCTTGGTATCGCACTGGCTGTTTTATCCAGTTATCGCGGGGTTCCTGTGGGGGATAAAACAGTGGCTTTTGGAGAAGTGGGGCTTTCCGGAGAGGTGCGAATGGTTACTATGGCGGATTTGCGCGTGCAGGAGGCTGCCAAGCTTGGCTTTGATACGGTTATTATGCCGGCCAGCAATCTAAGAGAGGTTAAAAAGCCGGAAGGAGTCCGCGTTCTGGGGATTCGAAATCTGCAGGAGGCAGCAGAACTGCTGGGGTAATATCGAATAGCTGCCGTTATGTACAGGCCGGGAGGACTGCAATATCAATAGAATGAATTACGGAATCATGTTTCTGAAAAAAACGGCACAGTACCTTTTGAAGCCGCTGACCTTTTTGCCGGCGATCCTGGTGATGATCATGATTTTTCAGTTCTCGTCGCAGAACGCGGATGCATCCTCACTGGAGAGCGTGGCAGTGACGGAACGGATTGTGCACGCGATCAATTACCGGCTGCAGATGAACTGGACGCCGGCGCAGCAGGCGCTTTATGTCGAGCAGGGTGAATTCTATGTGCGTAAGCTCGCACATTTCAGTGAGTACGCCTTGCTGGGGCTGTGCCTTGCAGTGCCGTTCTATGCCTATCGCATTCGAAAGGGATGGCTTCTTCTGACTACGCAGACTGTTTGCAGCGCCTACGCTGCACTGGATGAATTTCATCAATGCTTCTCGCCGGGGCGTTCGCCGCAGGTGCGGGATGTTCTTATTGACAGCGCGGGAGCGCTGACCGGTATTCTGATCGGGTGGCTTATTTCGCATATCCTGGCAAGGACGATCTTTCGCCCGCTGTCGCTGGAGAAGGAACGCAAAATAAGGGACGCCTATTACCGGGATCATCCGGAGTAGCGGCTCTACAGGCCTGAGGTGCTTCGGCCTTGGCTGCCTATCAATTTCAATCGTGAATAAGCCTGCAAGCGGAGAATTTGCGTTGAAATATGGCGGTAGCTGAACAGAGAGATAATTTTAAAGGGTCTCTCCGGAACTTGCCCCTTGTGTTTACAAAAATGAGATGATATAATCGTCAAGTCGGTTTGAGAGAGCGGTGGCGGATACAAAACTGAACTGCATGGAAATCGGCCGGCGGCTCGAAGGCCGCGCTTGTTAATTTCATATAGAGGTGTCGTCGAAGGGCTAAGACTGCGGTCTCCAAAACCGCCAATGGGGGTTCGAATCCCTCCACCTCTGCTTGCAGAAATGTTGGGAAGTGGCTTAAATGGCTCACTTCCCTTTTTTTGCCAATATTTACCCGGGTTATTACTGGGCTATCAGAAAAATAGTACCATCAGTCTGGTTATTTTGCAGGCGATGCATTAGTATAAAGTGACTTTGAGGAAGACACGAAGAAAACGTGCCGGACAGTCAATTTTTCCGAAAAAGAGAGGAGAACAGAATGAAAAAGAAACCATCCTTGAAAGGCATCGCGTTGCTGTGCATCCTATGCGTGGCCGTTGCCGCGGGCGTTATTGCCTATAATGCAAACGCGAAAAGGACCGCGGGGCAAGAGACAATTGCGGAGGTAGCAGAGACTGCGGAAGAAGCCGATGTTGAGGAAAGCGCCGATATTGAAGAAAGCGCCGATGCAGAGGAGAACACTGATACAGAAGAGACTGCTGATGCAGAAGATATCGTTCATGTCATTTTTGACACGGATATAGGAAACTGCACCGACGACCTGCTGGCCATACAGATATTGTTTGCCCTGCAGGCAAAGGGCGAATGCCAGGTGGATGCTGTGGTGTCCAGCGCAAGACATAAGGGCAGCCAGGTTTTTCTGGATCGTGCCATGCATTACTACAAAGCAGACGACATCCCGTTTGGATTTGTAGAGGGAGAAAAGGATCTTTACGAGCTGACACCGTATTATAAGCTGGCAGATGAAATAAACGAAGACGGAACTCCTCTTCTGGAGGGGACCGGCGTAGATATCTCCAGTCGCCCTACAGGCTGGCAGGTGTACAGAGAGACGCTGGCCAAACTGCCTGATAATAGTGCAGTTATTATCTGCGTTGGCATGGCTTCCAATATCGGGGAACTGTTGGACTCTGAGCCGGATGACATTTCTCCGCTTTCCGGGCGGGAACTGATTGAACAGAAAGTAAAAACTCTTTATCTGATGGCAGGCTGCTTTGAGAAGGTAGAGCGGCTGGATAAACCGGGAGAATATCTGGAAACGGAATACAACGTATTGGGAGACATTCCGCTGGCGAAGGAGGTGTTGGAAACCTGGCCGGAGGATCTGGTGCTGATCCCTCTGGAGGCAGGTATGGATTTCCCTTGCATAAGAGACGATGTGCTAAACGACTACGCAGACCAGCCGGATTCGCTTCTTTATCTGACGTACAGTCAGTGGAATGTAGGGGAGAAATCCGGG
>CAVBQH010000254.1:0-3477 GCA_963597485.1 Acutalibacteraceae bacterium | reverse complement strand
GTCTTGAACAGATGGAAAATGTGATGGACTACACAGAGAATCTACGGAAAAGCCTGCCGCCCGAGATTAGAATCGAATCTCTGAACGGCCGCATGAAGCCGGCAGAGAAGAACCGGATTATGACCGAATTCGCGGCGCACGAAATTGACATACTGGTGTCCACCACCGTAATTGAAGTGGGAATCAATGTCCCCAATGCCACCTGCATCCTGATCGAAAATGCAGAACGCTTCGGCCTCTCTCAGCTTCACCAGCTGCGCGGCCGCGTCGGCCGGGGACAGTGGCAGTCCTACTGCATGTTTCTGTATTCTGAAAATCAGAAAGAAAAGCCAAAGCGCCTTGCCATCCTGGAGAAAACCAACGACGGCTTTGAAATTGCGGAGCAGGACCTGAAGCTGCGCGGTCCCGGCGACCTCTTCGGCATCCGGCAAAGCGGTGAGATGGGCTTTCACCTTGCAGACATTTACGAGGACGCAGACATCCTGACCAAGGCGGCCAATTACGCTGATGAAGTGCTCGAGAAGGATCCGCGGTTTACCTTCGCCGGGGAAAAGAGCGTGGATTTCCGTAGCATTTGACTTTTCGGAGGCGCAACCGGGATGGGTGGTGCCTCCGAGATAAATGCACTGACTTGCAAGGAATCCGAAATCCACGTAAAATCAGTCTGTATGTCTGAAGCATGGTGCCTGCAGGCAACGCAGTTTTTACATGCACAGCAGGTGCACAACAGATACCATATGGAGGTCACAATGGCAAAGGTAGCAATTGTAACAGACAGCGGAAGCGGCATTACCCTGGCACAGGCCAGAGAAATGGGAGTAGGACTCGTGTCCATCCCGTTCATGTTCGGCGATAATGAGAAAACCTATTTTGAAGATATTAACCTGACAAGAGATGAGTTCTTTGAAAGGCTCAAGTCCGGCGAAACGGTGCACACCTCGCAGCCGTCCCCGGTTGATGTTCTGAAGGTATGGGATCAGGTGCTGGAGGAAAACGACTCTCTGGTATACATCCCCATGTCCTCCGGACTTTCCGGATCCTGCCAGTCGGCGATGATGCTCTCCGGAGACTACGACGGAAAGGTCGAGGTTGTGAACAACCAGCGTATTTCCGTCACCCAGAAGCGCTCCGTACAGGACGCCATGGAAATGGCAGCAAAGGGCTGGACGGCCAAGCAGATCAAGGACAAGCTCGAAGAGGTTCGCTACGAGCAGAGCATCTACATCATGGTTGACACGCTGACCTATCTGAAAAGAGGCGGACGCATCACTCCGGCGGCAGCAGCCATCGGAACACTGCTGCGCATCAAGCCGGTGCTGAAGATCTTTGGTGAACGGCTCGATGCCTTCGCCAAGGCCAGAACCGAGCAGCAGGCCCGCACCATGATGATCAATGCGATGAAGAACGACTGCGAGAAGCTTTACGGCGGCATGGACAATGTGTGGCTGTATGCCGTAGAATCCAAAACACCGGATTTCGCCGCATGGAGCGAGCAGGTTCGCGACGCGTTCCCGGGACATCTGGTGGAGGAGGACAAGCTTCCTTCGGTCATCAACTGCCACATCGGAGAGGGCGCGCTGGCCATCGCCTGCTCACGCAAGTTAGACATAGAGTAAAAGTACGAGGAATTACATGGCAGAAAGTACGCAGTATAATGCCTCCAGCATCCGGGTGCTGGAGGGACTCGAGGCAGTCCGCACAAGACCCGGTATGTATATCGGCAGCACATCCACGAGAGGCTTAAACCACCTGATCTATGAAATTGTGGATAACTCCGTCGACGAACACCTCGCCGGCTTCTGCGACACCATCCAGGTGACGCTGGAGGCGGACGGCTCCTGCACGGTGGCCGACAACGGGCGCGGCATCCCCATTGACATGCATGAAAAGGGTGTGTCCGCGGAGCGTGTTGTATTCACAACGCTCCATGCCGGCGGCAAATTTGACAATAAGGCGTATGCAACCTCCGGCGGCCTCCACGGCGTCGGATCCTCTGTCGTGAACGCACTTTCGGAGCACATGACCGTACAGGTGCGCAAGGGCGGACTCGTCTATGAGGACCGCTACCGGCAGGGAATTCCGGATCAGGAGCTGGTGGAGGGCCTTCTTCCGGTGGTCGGCAAGGCCAAAACCAGCGGCACGACCATCAATTTCCTTCCGGATCCGACCATCTTCGAGAAGACCAGGTTCAAGGAGGAGGACATCAAGTCCCGCCTGCACGAAACCACCTACTTAAATCCGAAGCTTACCATTGTCTATGAGGATAAGCGGCCGGGGAGTGAGGATAAGCAGATTTACCACGAGCCGGACGGCATTGCCGGATTTGTCCGCGAGCTGAATAAGTCTGATGAGACCGTGACGGACGTCATCTATTTCAGCGGACAGTATGAGAACATACAGGTCGAGTGTGCCTTCCAGTACATCCGTGATTTCCGGGAGGAGATCATGGGATTCTGCAACAATATTTACAATTCCGAAGGCGGAACGCACCTGACCGGCTTTAAGACCGCCTTCACCCAGGTGATCAACGGCTATGCCAGAGAGCTGGGAACGCTCAAGGAAAAGGATGTCAACTATACCGGAGCCGACGTGCGCAACGGAATGACGGCGGTCATTGCCATCAAGCACCCGGATCCGCGCTTTGAAGGACAGACCAAGACGAAGCTCGACAATCCGGATGCCTCCAAGGCCGTTTCCCAGGTGACAACGGATGAGACAACGCACTATTTTGACCGGAATCTTGAGCAGCTAAAGGCCGTAATCGAATGCGCTGAGCGGGCAGCCAAGATCCGCAAGTCCGAGGCCAAGGCCAAGACGAATATGCTGGTGCGGCCGAAGTTTTCCTTTGATTCCAACGGAAAGCTCTCCAACTGCGAGTCCAGAGACGCGTCTAAGTGCGAGATCTTCATCGTCGAGGGTGATTCCGCCGGCGGCTCCGCCAAGATGGCGAGAAACCGGATGTTCCAGGCCATTCTTCCCATTCGAGGCAAGATTCTCAACGTAGAGAAGGCCTCCATGGATAAGGTGCTGGCCAATGCCGAGATCAAATCCATGATCAATGCCTTCGGCTGCGGTTTCTCCGAGGGGTACGGACAGGATTTTGACATTACCAAGCTCCGCTATGACAAGATCATCATCATGGCCGATGCCGATGTGGACGGCGCGCATATTTCGACGCTTCTTCTGACGCTGTTCTACCGGTTCATGCCGGACCTGATCTACGAGGGACATGTCTATGTTGCCATGCCGCCCCTGTATAAGGTCGTGCCCAAAAAGAAGGGCGAAGAGGGCGAATACCTTTACGACGATGCGGCACTGGCTAAATACCGCAAGACCCATTCCGGCTTCACCCTTCAGCGCTACAAGGGCCTTGGTGAGATGGACCCTGCGCAGCTGTGGGAGACGACGCTGGATCCGGCGAGAAGACGTCTGCGCAAGATTCAGATCGATGACGGGCGCATGGCGTCGGAGATGACG
>CAVBQH010000253.1:0-3485 GCA_963597485.1 Acutalibacteraceae bacterium | reverse complement strand
GTCCCACTGAAAGAATTTAGATAGGAGCTATCAAGGTACTGCTTTGCGGCAGCAGAATTACTCGCAGCAGAGGACGCAGAAGAACTTCCAGAACTCTTTGAAGAACTGGAAGTCGTTGTTTTTTTGCTTGAGGAACTGTTGTCTACAATGTATTTATTTCCGCTGACCGTTGTGACTTTGCTTTTTCCGCTGGTCGAGCTTCCGCTTATATTTTCTACTCGCATTGTTAATCACCTATTTCAGCAACGATTCCCATGTCCCTTTTCCGCACTTTATGTTGTGGATGGAAACATCGTAGTTCGCTAAAGCCTTTTCTGTATTGGAGCCGAACACTCCGTCTGCCGTGCAGGCAAAACCTTTCGCTGTGAGAAGCTGCTGAAGAAATTTGACGTGCTCACCTTTGTCGCCGTACTTCACATCTGACAGAGAATAATTGCCGATTTTATAGGAGCCAGTCGTTGCTGCTTCTTTCGTCGCTTCCTTTGCTGTACTTGTTGCCCCTGCCATTTTCTGCCACTCCTCTTTCGTGAGATACGCAATGTCTAAATCGAGATTGCCATTCCAGTTCGCAAGCCGTCCGGTTGATGTGTACTGGAAAATGGTTGGAGACTTCCACGCGCCATATCCGTTTTTATCTGTCCAAGGAGATGACTTATAGCCGGTAATCGCATAAGACGCATACTGGGCAACCCATAAAGGATATGTCGGCGCAACGCTGTTCCAGTTCATGTCTCTGCACACCGACTTACTCATGTAGATCATTGGTGTGCGTAGGGTAAGCGTCTGAACTGTCTCAAGGAAAACACGTGCGTAACTGGGCGTTCGGAAGTTTACGTTATCGCCCTGCTCCCAATCCAGAATGAAGATTGCTTTCCCAATGGCTTTTCTTGTCGCATTTACAAAGTGCTCTGCCTCTTGTTTTGCTCCACCTTTAGATGCGTAATGATAAACACCAACACACTTTCCAAGGCTAAGAGCCTGTTTCAGTGCTCTTTCAAAATCCGGATTTACATAATTAGTCCCCTGCGTTGCCTTGATAATCACGAAGTCGCAAGGAACCTTAGAAAGATCTATCCCCTTCTGGTATGACGCAATATCAATTCCGTTTAACGGCATATTTACTCCTCTTCAAGCTGTGTAATGATCGGCACATCCCCATCAGCAATGGTGGTTTCACCGGAATCAGCAAGGCCCTCTCCGATTGCGTAGCCAATCACGCTTGCGCCTGCCATAATGAGTGCCGCAACCTGCGTTGCCTCATTCTCCCCAGCTCCCAGATAGACCATCAGCATCGACACAAAGGATGCCAGGGAAAGCCAGAATTTTCTGCTTGTGAGTTTACGTAAGATGTTTTCTTTATTCATTGTTGTCCTCTCCTGTAAGTGTGAATTCTTGAAATCTGCTAATTGCTTTTTGTAATGAATCTTTATCAACGACGCCGCATAGGAAATTCCCAATGGCAAGCATGTATCGAGAGAAAGCCACGTTTGACGATTCGAGCTTGTCTAGCCGTTTTCGGTCACTGGACAAGTAGCCGTCATACTCTTTAAACTTCTCGTCATGACGTTTAAGCCATGTCTCATGTTCTTCAATCTTGATATCCTGCGTTCTGTTTGGCTCTTTCATTTTCTGTACTGCTTTTACGATTACTGCTATAGCGGCAGCCAATACGGTTATTGTTCCGCACACAGCCATGATTGCGTTATAGATTTCGTTTGGGGTTACGGTAATTGGTCTGTCCATTGGTCTGTTCTCCTTGTAGTAGGAGCATACAAAATCTGCATGATTTGTAAAAAAAAGAAACCACTTCTTTTCGAAGTGATTTCTTTCTAAAGTTACGCGACACTCTTGGAATTGCTTGCGCTGATGCTTCTTCCGCATTCGACTTTTTTGGAATCCGGGAACGACCAAGAATCCGAATCCCAAGGCCATGACTGGCCTGTTGAGGAACCGCTTGCAGATACCGACAGTGTGCCATTAGATATGGATGCTGTGACGGTTACGCTACCGTAAACTCCTGCTTTACAGCCCTGCCAGTCGCCTTCTACGCTTCCGCTCCACGATGTAGATGCGGATACAGAACCATTGATTGCATTCTTCCCTGCCGCATAGCCGTTGTTGTAACCATCTTTCCAGTTAGTGGACGAACTATTAGCACGGTTGTCTGCGGCAGAGACCCCAGCATTGTAGCCGCTGCTGTAGCCGTTCTTCCAGTTGGCGGAATTGCTGTTTGCTCTGCCGTCCGCATCGGAAACGCCTTTGTTATAGCCCTCGCTATACTTGCTGTTACCATAACTGGTGTATTGCGAGCTGGAATATAAGCTGTAAGTGTTGGGGTTGGCCTTGACTTCGTTCCGTCCGTAGGTACGACCTTCTGCCCACTTTGAGTCGCCGTAGCTATCGTACATCTCTTTAGTAATAAGGCCGTAACTTCCGGGAGATGCTTTAACATCAGCCTGTCCCTGCGTTCGTCCTGATGTGTAGGATGCAGAAGATGTATTAACTCTCGCATCAGCCGCAGCCACTCCGGCATTGTATTTGCTTGTTGCGAGAGAATCTATCGCCGCCGCAATATCGTCTGGTGAAGAGGAAGCCGGTGTGATACCAAGAGCTGTAAGCTTTGCCACCAGTGTATCAACACCATCCTGAAAAGACTGTTTCATCTCAGCGATAGTATCGTTTAAGCTATTTATCGCCTCCGCAACCGGCTTGTTCTGAATGGGCTGTGTGCTTTCGGTGGACAGCTCCGAATCTGATGTGATCTCAAGCATTTCCGGAGTGTAGTCACCCTTCTGAGGCATTACATCTCCACTCCTTCCGTTGAAGGATGAAACGCCGGTTAAGAATGCCTTTGCCTTATCTGCATAGGCTTTAGCACAGTTTGTTTCCTCGTCTGCCCTAAGTCCGGTCCCACCAACCGCCCATGATTTAGAAAGCTGTGCGATTGAGCCTACGCTACCTGCGTACTGTTCTGCGTTTTTTGACGACTGCTCCGCTTCTCTTGCATTTTCTGCTGACTGATCTACATACGTTTGCAAATCCTGCACGGAGTTTTTCGCAATTGTTGCGTTTTTTTCTGCTTCATTTGCGGCGGTTTCTGCGACAGATGTACTATTGCTCACTTCATTTGCAATACTCCTCGCCTCTGATGCACTCTGCTGAGCTCGTTCAGCATTTGTTTTAGCCGTTTCTGCATAACCTTGTGCCGTTGTATTGGCAGAAGCGTTGTAATTCTCAACACTGATCTTGTACGTTGCCGTCCCGTTATCAACCGGTATGAAATAATCCGTTTCGGTTACGGCAGCCACTTCTTTAAGATCGGCAATCTTAATCTTGGCCATGTAGTCACCTCTCTAATTGGTTTTACAAAGGATCGTGGAATTTCTCCCACGATCCAGATACGCAAATTCTATGCGGTTAGTAGTCCTCGCCGGTGCCCCTCGATATGAAATTATGCTCTCAGCTCTTCGGCCTCTGCATCCGTG
>CAVBQH010000252.1:0-3487 GCA_963597485.1 Acutalibacteraceae bacterium | reverse complement strand
TGTCATGCAGCAAATTAATATCGCTTCCGACCGCAAATCCGCTGCAAATTAATTTCTCGTTTCCTGTATTACCCCGACTTCAACGTGCCGTATTTTGCGGCACGCTTTTTGTCCCTATTGACCATCTCTCAAATCGGCCTATATTTATTCCCTGTAACCACAAAAAAAGAAGAAGACCCCTCGCCTGGCAGCAACAGTCCTCTTCTTTATCACATCACACCGCACACGCTGCACTCGAGGCATTCAAGGCTTCGCACGCAAGCGTACACGCTGTAATCAGTTGCTATGATAAGAAGAAGATCGCTGTTTTGCAATACTCTCTATAAATTTAAACCTTCCCATTCCCTCTATTCTCTGTCTGATTACCCAGAGCTTGATCACCAGAACTGTCCAGCCTGCAGAACAAGGGGTAGGTACAAACCGCATGGCTGCTACGAGCGGAATGTTGTTGATTTCTATGGTGGGAAACCGGTCACCTTAAAGGTCAAGATACCTCGCATTCGCTGCAGCAGCTGCAAGCACACCCATGCACTACTTCTCGACACACTCATTCCTTACTGCCAGTATTCCCTGCGATTTATTCTCCAGGTTTTGAAGATGTATTTCCGTCACAGCCACACCATTGAGGGAATCTGTGACCTTTTTCAGATCTCTGCTCCGACACTTTACCGTTGGAAGCGTTTGTTCCTTCGTCATCGGGAACTATGGCTGGGTGTTTTACGTTCCCAGAGGCCCTCCCTTTCGTTTCTGCGATTCCTGGATCGAACATCGGACCTGTCCAGTCAGCTTGAAAATTTCTTTCATCGGTTCCATTTCTCCTTTCTCCAGTCACATGCCAATCCTGCGTATTCCTAGCGGAGCTCTTCTGCCAGGAAATGGAGCCCGCCCTGTTACATAGCTCGTTCATGGTCCTTCTCCCTGTATGGATTTACGATACTCCAAAAGGAGGTACACACATCATGAGCAACATTTACACAAACGATGAGCTTGCAAAGGCATCTTCCATTGCACAGTTCCGCCTTTCTCTTATTGCCCCGGTCATCCAGGGCCTTCTTACTGACTCCAGTGCCACAGCTTACTATCAGAGAATCACAAAGGAACCGTTAACACTTCCTGATGGCTCAGCGGTCCAGTACAGCTACAAAACCATTGAAAAATGGACTTCTATGTACAAGCGGCATGGTTTTGAGGCACTGATGCCGCATTCCCGCTCTGACAAAGGCTCCACAAGGGCACTTACCGATTCTGCCATTGAGGAAATTTACCAGGTTCGGGAGAAATTCCCCCGGCTCAATGCCACACAGATCTACAACCATCTGCTTGAACAGGGATTTATTCCCTCGAAAGTCAGTGTCTGTGCGGTACAGCGCTTCATCCGAAACAACGATCTGAAATCAGCCAGAAATCCAAACATGCGTGACCGCAAGCAGTTTGAAGAGGATTCCTTCGGCCGCATGTGGCAGGCAGACACCTGCTATCTTCCGCATATCACAGAGGATGGTGTTGTGCGGCGTGTCTACGCCATCATGATTATTGATGACCATTCCCGGCTCCTGGTCGGCGGAGAGCTCTTTTACAACGACAATGCCGCCAACTTTCAGAAGGTTTTCAAGGATGCCATCGCCACGTATGGCCTTCCGGATAAGCTCTATGTAGACAACGGCTGCTCCTACTCCAACGAGCAGCTCTCCCTCATCTGCGGCAGTCTCGGTGTTGTCCTTCTGCACACGAAGGTGCGGGACGGCGCTTCCAAGGCTAAGATCGAGCGCAGCTGGCGCACCCTGAAGGAAACCTGGCTCTATGGGCTTGATCTTAAGACGGTTCATTCGCTGGCACAGTTCAACGGTCTGTTAAAGGAGTACATGCGTTCTTACAATACATCCCTGCATTCCGGTATCGGCTGTACTCCCATGGAGCGATATCTTGCTACAAAGGACCGGATTAAGGATCCTTCCTCCCGCGAATGGCTCGACGAATGCTTTCTCAACCGTATTCATCGGAAGGTGCGCAAGGATTCCACAATCCCAATCAATTCTCTTAGCTATGACGTTCCCATGCAGTTCATCTCCCAGACAGTAGAGGTTCGCTATGAACCCAATGACATGTCCACCGCCTTCATTCTCTTCGATAGAAAGCACTTCCCCATCAGGCAGACAAACCGAGTGGAGAACTGTCACACAAAGAGAAACAACACAGCCATTGATTATTCAAGCTTAGGAGGTACCTTTTCATGAACGTCTTTGCTGATTACTACGGCCTCTCTTGTAACCCTTTTGACAAAGAGTCCCTCAAGGAGCAGGACCACTTTGAGTCCGATGATTTCAAACAGATGACCAGCCGGCTTTCCTATCTGAAGGATGTGAGGGGCGTCGGCGTCTTTACTGCAAGGCCGGGCATGGGCAAAACCTACGCCCTCCGCTGCTTTGCTTCCGGACTGAATCCAAATCTTTTTCATATGGAATACATCTGTTTATCCACCGTCGGAGTTTCCGATTTCTACAAGCAGCTCTGCAGTGTCCTTGGCATTAGCCCAAGAGGCGGCAAAACCGCCATGTTCCGCGGCATTCAAGAACAGCTGTATTACCTCTACAAAGAAAAACGACAGCCGCTTATCCTTGCCGTTGACGAGGCGCAGGAGCTCTCACCCGGCATCCTGAACGACCTGAAGATGCTTCTGAACTTCCGGTATGACTCCCTCAACTGTTTTACATTGATTCTGTGCGGAGAATCTCACCTCAACAACAAGCTGTCCCTTCCGGTTCACGAGGCCATCCGGCAGCGGATCACCGTCCACTATGACTTTCAGGGACTATCCGTGCAGGAGATCCCGGAATACGTCCGGCATAAAATCCGAACCGCAGGCGGTGCCGAGTCCATCGTATCCGATGCAGCGATGTCCTCCATCCATTCCCTTTCCCAGGGAAATCCGCGGATCATCGATACACTGATGACAGATGCATTGACCATCGGTGCCCAGACACAAAAGGCCGTTATCGACGCCGATGTCATTATGTCTGCCGCCAACAACCGTCAGCTGGGGTAAGCACAACATACACACGCCGTATGCACCATTTAGAAAGGAACTACCGGATGAAACAGAGAATCAACATTTCGGTCACAGAGGATACCGCAGAACGTCTGAAGCAGTATGCCTGGGAAAATCACTCCTCGGTCAGCCAGGCCGTAACAAACTGGATCTGGTCAGCTAAAGTCAAAAACGAACAGATCCGCGGTCAGCAGACACTGAGCGGCCTTGCCAGCACGATAAGGAAAAACCGCTCATCCCATTAGAGTTGTTCCGTCCTTCACTGCTATAGAGGGGCGGAACGCTTTTCTTTATCCAATCAGGACCGGCAACGATGCTCCGCTGACAGCCTGCTGTATCCCCGCCAGCAACCTGCCGTAAGCTCCGATACGGCACGCTGCTGGCGGAAGCACAGCCGAAAATAATTTGCCGTTTGCTCCGCTTAGAAAACGCCACGTGACA
>CAVBQH010000251.1:0-3495 GCA_963597485.1 Acutalibacteraceae bacterium | reverse complement strand
AGCTTAGCACCGCTAGGTCCGAGGACGGAGCCGCGAGGCGTCCCCAGATCGGACAACTCCGCCAGGACCCGTCGCTTGGCTTGTGTCAGTATCATGCGCAAAATTACTGTGCACACGCTTTGCTTTTTCTTGCATTATATGGCCGGGGCCCCTACAATCCCATTATCAAAAGAGCACTAAACTTTGTGAAAATTCCACTCAGACAGGAGCTGCAGATATGCTGACCTATAACATGGATGTGCTGGAGGAGAGCACCTGGCTGCGTGCTACGCCCGGTGCCGCTGTACTGGCGCAGCCCTTTTACGCCACAGAGTCCGGCCATTTCTACGGACAGCCCGGATTTGCCACTGCCCGCACGAATAAAGAGAGCTATCTTTTGTTTTTTACTCTAAAGGGAAAGGGACTTGTGACACAAAGTCACCAGGAAGTGGAGCTGCCGGAGGGGACCGCGCTCCTTTTGAATTGCCGGATCGCACAGAGCTACCGCACGGATCCGGATACAGGGATATGGGAACATGACTGGGTACATCTGGACGGTGCCGGTCTTGCCGCCTTTGCTGACACTCTTCTCCCGCAGGGACGGCTTACTCCGGTCCGCATTGGAGCCTCAGAAATACTGCCTCTCTTCGATGCACTCTTTCATCAATGGGAAAAGGATACGGCCCTCGCCCAACTGGAAATCAGCCTTCTGCTCCACCAGATGCTGACGGCCATGTCACGACACCTGCTGGCCGGCGATGAGAGCCATTCCAACCGCACCATGATGGAACAGACAGCCGCCTACATCCGTACGCATTACGCAGAGCCAATCACACTGGATACGCTGCTTGATCGCGTTCCGATTTCCAAGAGCTGGTTTCTGCGGCTGTTTCGTCAATATATCGGCACAACGCCGTACAACTTTCTACTCTCCACCCGCATCACCCATGCCAAGGAGCTGCTCGTTCTGACCGATTATTCCGTCAGTGAGATTGCGCACCAGACCGGCTTTGAGGATGAGAGTAACTTCTCCACCCGCTTTTCCTCCATGACAGGGCAAAGCCCGCAGCAATACCGCAAGAGCGCACTTCGCCCGTCGAAGGGATGACCAAGGAGCCGATGGATCATCCATGCGCAAAAAAACGGGAAACGCATCAATCCACGCCGCCGGACAGCTCTCCAAGGGTGGTCTCTCCCCAGCTGTAATTGGTCAGATAGCTGCCCTTAAAAAGCTGCAAATACTCCTCTTTGCCCGAAAGGTAATTGTATAGGTCGCAGGTGACCTTATCCATTACGATACGGCGTTTCCCGTCAACCGTCTCAACAATGTCGGAGATGCCGTATTCCTCCAATGTACGCTTTAATCGAAGAGCCACCTTGCGGTATCTTGCAAGTGTTAACGCACTTGCCGGTTCATCCTCCCATAAAAAGCCGATGGCCTCCTCCGATGTCACATAGCCGCCCTTCCGGTCAACCAGAAGAGCGAACAGCTCCTTGGACTTTTTGCTGCGAAACGCAATCGGCGTATCTCCCACGAACACATCGAAGTATCCGAAGGTACGGATCGATACCGTGCGCTTTTCCGGCAGGGCGTGTCTATCTGCTCCCTTGTCACCTTCCACAGGATAGAGCATGACATAGCGCGAGGCATCGGTGCTGGGTTCCTTTTCAGAGCAAATGGCTTTTATTCTGCGTTCTTTCCCGGTTTGATAGTCATAATAGGAGAATTCCGCTTCTCCGGTTCTTAGAAGTTCCTCGAAGCTCTCATAGGCCGCCTCGCTGTACGCAACGAAGCTCTCTACAGGCGTGTACCTTTCGGTAAGGGGCAGCCATTCCTCCTGCGTATAGCCAAAGAACTCGCAGACATTCTCCGTTGCATATAACGGCTTCACCAGCCCCTCCGGAGAAATCTCAAAAGCAGCGATTCCATCGGAAAAGCGTGTCACAAGATCGCGCATCCGTTCCTTCAGCCGGACATTTTCATCCTTTAAGGCCCTTGAAGCTGCCGTTTCCTTTGACTCGCGGCAGCAAAAGAAGCTGACCGCATCATCCATCTTAATGAATAGCCCAGTGTATTGGCTGAAACTCCCGTCCGCACAGCGGACCATGTATGTAATCTGCGGCGGCTTTCCGTCAATCCCTCTTAGCCTTTTCTGGCAAAAATCCCTGAAAAAGTCTCGAACCATGTCCTGCTGCTGTGCATTCACGGAATCGATCAGCCATTTTTCCAGCGCGTCCTCCACCTGCATCGCTATATTTTCAAACTGCTTAAAATCGGATTCATTCCCGCAATGCAGACATTTCACGGTATTGGCATCAAGATTGAACTCGAAAATCTTGTCATAGACGTCGGTAAGTGCCTTCAGGTAGCGTTTGTTTTCTTTTGCCTTCCGCGCCTGATAGCTCTCCGTAATATCCATGCAAACGCTTTGGAACTCTTCTTCTCCCTGTTCATTAATGCACTTTGTGACCCAGCCGAACATATGGGCACGGGTCCCGTCACAGCGCAGCAGCGTCATTTCTCCCGCTACGGGCGTGTCCGCCGAATAGACGCGATTCAAATATTTGGAAAACCGGCGGCGCTCCTCCATGGGGATCATTAGAAATATATTGCTTTTAAACATTTCCAGATAATCAATATCTCCGTCCCCGCCTTCCGGGAAGCGCAGAATTTCGATCATCCTGGCATTGATATATGTGATCCTTGGCTGCTTTTCGCAGGTATATCGCAAGAAACCGCAGGGGACCGTCTCGTTAAGGATTTGCAGATCCGTTTTGTCGCTTTTCATTTCTTTCTTGATGTCTTTCGTATCAGAATGATTCTGCGCTTTATCCATCCCCGATCTCCTGTCAGTTTCAGCGGTCCGTCTCTTATCCGCGAAGCACAGACTTTTGTATTTTGCCGCTGATGGTCTTCGGCATTTCGTCCACAAACTCAACGAGACGGATCCATTTGTATTCGGCCAGCTGCTGATTGCAGAAATTCCTGATTTCCAGCTCCAGCTGCGGCGACGGCGTGTACCCTGCCCCCGGAACGATCACCGCCTTGATGGACTGCCCCCGAAGCGGATCCGGTACGCCGATTACACTGCATTCCGCTACGGCAGGATGCTCCATCAGTACATGCTCCACCTCATACGGTCCCACACGAAATCCTCCTGTCTTGATGATGTCGTCAAAACGTCCGTGGAACCAATACCGGCCGCTTTCATCCATATACGCGGCGTCTCCCGTGTGATATACCCCGTCACGCCATGCGTAACGATACTGCTCTTCATTGTCCAGATATGCTGAAAATATCCCCGGCTGCCTTCCGTTTTCTCCGGGAATAACGACAACCTCTCCGATCTCACCGATTCCGACCGGTTCTGCGTTCTTACCGCGGAGCTCGATTTTATAAAGGGGCGACGGCGTGCCCATGGATCCGGCTGCAGCGTCAAAGCCTTTAAAATTCGCAATCAAAAGAGCCGTCTCCGTCTGCCCGTATCCTTCGCAGAGCGGGAGCCCGGTACGCTC
>CAVBQH010000250.1:0-3503 GCA_963597485.1 Acutalibacteraceae bacterium | reverse complement strand
GCGCAGGCCTTGGTATCTGGGGCGCAATTAACCTTCTGGAAGGTTATGGCAACGACAATCCGGGCGCGAAGAGCCAGGGAATGAAGCAGCTTATGGCGGGCGGTGGAGTTGCCCTGATCGGCACAACTCTGGTTCCCCTTCTTTCCGGACTTTTCGGTTAAGAAAAAGACTCAGCAAAAAGAAGAAAGAATAGAGGAGGTGACGTATGCAGAGTATCCTTGAACAGATTACAGACTGGCTCAAGAGCATGATCATCAGCGGCATCATGGGAAATCTGACAGGGATGTTCGATTCGGTCAACCAGCAGGTTGGTCAGATTGCAGGCGATGTGGGAACCACTCCGGCGAACTTCTCGCCTGCGGTCTTTTCCATGATCCGAAACATCTCGGAATCGGTGATCCTGCCCATAGCGGGGATGGTGCTCACCTTCATCGCCTGCTATGAACTGATTCAGATGCTCATTGAGCATAACAACCTGGCAAATTTTGAGACCTGGACATTTTTCAAATGGGTCTTCAAGACATTTCTGGCGGTGACCCTGATCTCGAATACCTTCAACATTACCATGGCGGTTTTTGATGTGGCGCAGCATGTGATTTCCCAGAGCGGAAGCCTGATTTCCAGCAGTACCGCCATTAACGGCGATACGCTGGCAGCCATGCAGACCACACTGGAGGGGATGGAGCTTGGGGCACTCCTGGGACTGTATCTGCAGACCTTTGTGGTGCAGGTCACCATGATGGCCTTGTCTGCCATCATTTTCGTCATCGTCTACGGGCGTATGGTGGAAATCTATTTGGTGGTGAGTCTTGCGCCGATTCCCTTTGCGACCTTTGGCAATCACGAGCAGAGCCATACGGGACAGAATTATCTGCGGTCCCTGTTTGCACTGGGATTTCAGGGCTTTCTGATCATGATCTGCGTCGGCATTTATGCCGTTCTGATCCAGAACCTGGCGTTTTCCGATGACATTATCGCAAGCATCTGGGGCGTGATGGGCTACACGGTGCTTCTGGCATTTACGCTGTTTAAGACCGGAAGCCTCGCAAAATCAATTTTTTCAGCGCATTAAAGAGAGGAGGATTCATCATGGCATCTTATATTTCGGTGCCGCGTGACTTATCAAAAGTCAAAACTAAGGTATTCATGAACCTGACCAAACGGCAGATTCTCTGCTTCGGAGCCGGTGCGCTGATTGGCGTTCCGGTTTTCTTTTTGCTCAAAAAGAGCGGAAATCTGAGCTTCGCAGCCCTCGGCATGATGGTGGTCATGCTGCCGCTGTTCTTTCTCGCGATGTATGAACGGGACGGGCAGCCTTTGGAGGTGGTGGCAAGGCATTTTTATGAGGCCAGATTCAAGAGGCCGAAGACGCGGCCTTATCAGACAAGAAATTACTATGCACTGCTTATGAAGCAGGCAGAGGTGGAAAAGGAGGTAGACAGAATTGTTCAAAATTCTCGAAAAGCTGACCGCAAAGAATGAGAAGACAGAGGAGATTACAATGCCTTCTCATCTGACACCGGCAGAACAGAAGCAGGTTCGGGCAGTGATCGACCGTGCCAGAGGTGACCGGGAGGTCCCACACTCAGCACAGGACAGCATTCCCTTTCAGCGGATGTTTCCGGACGGGATCTGCCGTGTGACCGACAACTATTACACGAAAACCATTCAGTTTCAGGATATCAATTATCAGCTGGCACAGCAGGAGGATCAGACTGCCATTTTTGAGGAGTGGTGCAGCTTTCTGAATTTCTTTGATTCCAGTATTCGCTTTGAGCTGTCCTTTATGAATATGGCGACGGATGCCTCGAACTTTGAAAAGATGGTGCAGATCCCGTATCAGAAGGATCATTTCAATGCTGTCAGGACGGAGTACAGCACCATGCTGCGCAGACAGCTCGCGCAGGGAAACAATGGCCTTACCAAGACAAAATATCTGACCTTCGGCATTGAAGCGGAGTCCATGAAACAGGCAAAGCCGCGGCTCATTCACATTGAAATTGACCTCATGAATAACTTTAAACGGCTGGGTGTCCGGGCAAAGCTCTTAAACGGCAAGGAGCGCCTGCAGCTGATGCATGATCTGTTCCACATGGGCGACCATGAACGTTTTCAGTTTGACTGGAAGTGGCTGCCGGAGAGCGGACTGTCGGTGAAGGACTTCATTGCACCGACGGGCTTTGCTTTTCCGAAAAGCAGGGCCTTTCAGATGGGAAGCCTGTACGGCTCCATGTCTTATCTGCAGATCACAGCCTCTGACCTCTCCGATCAGCTCTTAAAGGATTTCCTGGATATGGAGTCCAGTCAAATTGTAACCATGCACATTCAGTCCGTAGATCAGAATAAGGCGATCAAGTCCATCAAACACACGATCACGGAGCTCGACCGTTCCAAAATCGAGGAGCAGAAAAAGGCAGTCCGTTCCGGGTACGACATGGACATCATTCCCTCGGATCTTGCGACCTACGGAAAGGACGCGAAGGCACTTCTGAAGGAGCTGCAGAGCCAGAATGAGCGTATGTTTCTGCTCACCTTTCTGGTGATGAACACGGGAGCCACAGAGGAAGAGCTGGAGACCAATGTCTTCCAGGCCGCCAGCATTGCCCAGAAGTATAACTGTAACCTGCGCCGTCTGGATTTTCAGCAGGAGCAGGGACTGATGAGCAGCCTGCCGCTGGCACAGAATCTGATCGAGATTCAGCGCAGCATGACCACCAGCAGCACGGCGATTTTTGTTCCCTTTACTACGCAGGAGCTGTTCCAGACCGGAAAGGAAGCCCTGTATTACGGGCTGAATGCATTATCCAACAACCTCATCATGGTGGATCGGAAGAAGCTGAAGAACCCGAACGGCCTTATCTTAGGTACACCGGGTTCCGGCAAGTCCTTCTCGGCCAAGCGTGAGATCGCCAATGCCTTCCTGGTCACGGACGATGATGTCATTATCTGCGATCCTGAGGCCGAGTACACGGCTTTGGTGCAGAAATTTGAGGGACAGGTTATTAAGATCAGTCCGTCCAGTACGCAGTATATCAACCCGATGGATATCAATGCGAATTATTCCGAAGAGGATAATCCGATTGCCCTGAAAGCAGATTTCATTCTGTCGCTGTGTGAGTTGATCGTCGGTGGAAAAGAGGGCTTGCAGCCAGTGGAAAAGACGGTTATTGACCGCTGCGTGCATCAGATTTATCAGAGCTACTTTGAAAATCCGGTGCCGGAGAATATGCCGGTGTTGCAGGACTTGTATGAGGCTCTGCTTCAGCAGGATGAGAAGGAAGCACGTCATGTGGCGACAGCGTTAGAAATCTATGTTACTGGTTCCTTGAACCTGTTTAATCATCGCACCAATGTGGATATCAATAACCGTCTGGTCTGCTACGACATCAAAGAGCTGGGAAAACAGCTGAAAAAGATTGGAATGCTCGTCGTGCAGGATCAGGTCTGGGGGCGTGTGACTGCAAACCGGAACGCCGGAAAATCTACCCGCTACTATATGGATG
>CAVBQH010000249.1:0-3522 GCA_963597485.1 Acutalibacteraceae bacterium | reverse complement strand
GGAATATCCAGACGCAGTAGAAAACATTGATTCCTGGATTAAGAGTATTGACGAGCAGGATTCAGCAATAAAGGCCACCGCCGCAAAACAGCAATACGCACTCGGTGATTATGCCAACGTCCCTTACCCGGAAGTCGGCATGTCTTATGATGCCATGAATACGCAGAAGTCCAATGCAGAGCTTTCCGCCATGAAGGAAGCGGACTTCCACAACAAAAAGGTTCTGTCCAGCAAGGGCAGGACCAATATGTACAAGACGAACTATGATCCGAACAAGAGTGTGTCGAAGCTTCAGGCTACACTGGACGATTATGTTTCCAAGTACGGAATTCAGGACGACCAGATTCAAGAGTCGGTCAATCGTGCAAAGCGGTCAATCAATGATATGACCTATGCAGTGCAGAACAGAAGCGATGTTTCACTGAGTCAGTCCATTGACGAGTACAAGGCCGCAATAAACGACATTCGGAAACATTCGGCGGAAATCATTGATGATTTTGATCCCAACGACATTCGAAGCGCTAGAGGCATTGCGGCATCCGGCACACAGATCAACACGTGGCAGGCGGATCAGGACCTTGTTAGTAATCCAGAAAGAGAACTCATCAATTACAATCCGACATTCGAAGAGAGCCTTGAGAACAGGACGAAGAAAGCCGCACGTGACGCAGCGGAGCTTGAAGAATATGAAAAGGCAATGCACGGCTCTCTCGATAGCGATGAAGAGTTGGTTATTCCGCTTCCCGGCGACGAGGACTACGCTAAACCGTGGGACAACTCCCAGCCGGAAAGGAACATCCTGCAGCCGAAAACAACGGCAACCGAAAAAACACTTTCGGATCGCGCCGCCGAATTTTCCGAGCAGAACAACGACCTTCTGCAGAAACAGCTTGCGGACCGCACAAACATAGACGGCCTCGCTAAACAACAGCAGATGGCAGCCGAAACCATCGAGAATAACGCAAAGCAGATTCCGTCCATCGAGACGGATATAAAGCCGCGCAATCGCACTGTTGCCGCAAGACGAGAAGACGGCAGCATTGTTTATAATGCGCCGAAAAACTCTTCAGACACAATTCCATCACTTAAAAGCGGAACTACGCTCAATCCTGACGGAAGCACGAATTATACCAGAGGAATTGCACCGAAGCAGATGTTTGATGCAAACTCTGTTAATGCCGGAAAAGCAACCAAGATTGATAATCCGTATACAGGCAATGTTCCGGTACAAAAGAAACAAAACGAGAATATCTATACTGTTAGCGAAGAGGCATTTAACAATGCGGTAGATAGTCTGCAATTAGCAAACGTGGATTCGAAGGTTGATGGAGGTTCGAAGAGAGGGATATTAACAACCGTATATGAGCATCTGTTCAAAAAAGGCGAAACCGGTAGAACTATCCCGGTTACTGGACTTGAATATGACGGAAAACAGTACAATGTAACCTATAACAAGAAAGCAATAGCGAAGGTTATCTCATCTAATCCACAAGACCCGGAAGTATTGTCTGTCCTGGACGATTTGGAAAACGTAATTAAGGATAGTAACTATGTTGGCAGTGGTAAATTTGAGGCTCATGGAAGCCACGCCAATAAAGAAGTTATTAGATACGATTATTTTGAGCGTGAAGTGGAACTTAATGGCGAAAAGTATATCTGTAAATTAACGGTGCAGGCTGAACCAGCAACGAATAACTTCAGAACGTATCATCTGTTAGATGAGATAAACCTCACACCGGTTGGAGACTACGCTGACACGGCTCACGAAGCCGCCGCCACATCTCCAATGGTGAGAGGTTTATCTAAGAACAGTCTAGCCAACACTGGGGCGAATGTCAACAGTAGCGATGACGCATGGGATCAGCTTGTCAATGAAGTCAACGGAACAGGAACAGCTAAGAGTGCAGAGCAGACTGCAGATGTTAATCCCATTGATGCTGTAAACCGCATGAGTGAGAAGATGGCGAACCGCGCCGCAAAGACTGATGATGCCGGGTATGTTGGCAGGGGCTACACCAACACCATCAAAAACTCCGGCCTTGCCACTGACGAACAGTATGCAAAAGGACTGGAAGAGCAGACAAAGCATTTCTCTGTATCTGAAAAGAAATCCTTTGAACAAGGAAAGGCGTTCTACGATAGCGATCCTCAAAAGGTCATTCAGAAGTATTCAGCATCCATGGAAAGAGGAGAGCTTAAAAACCTCGGCTCATCTGACATTGATGCAATGCACGTTGCCTACGGAAACCTTAACCAGGCGGCAAAGAATGCGACTGATCCGGTAGAAGCAGAAAAACTGCGCAGACAGGCTTCGGCCATTGCAAAGAATCTGACGGATGCACAGCACTACAACGCACAGACACTGCAGGCTAACGCAAAGTGGCGCGGCACCAGTGACGGTATGCTCATGTCTGCTGACGGCACGTTGCAGAGGCTCAGAGATGAAGCACTGACACCGAAACAGCATAACCAGCTTGATGAAGCGGCACAGAAAATCTCTGATATGCTGCAGGATATGCTGAATGGGAAGATGAACATATCTTCCACTGATGAGGATGCATGGAAAACGGTCAAGCAGGCACTGGACGAATATCCCTTGCTCAAGAATAAGTTCAGCGATAAGCAGCTTCAGAACCTTACCGATTCCGTATTGAAGGACAAGAACTGGGATGACGTTCAGAGAATCCTAGAAGAAGAGATGACCGGCTACAACGGCCTCTCCACGGATGCAATCGACAAGGCCACCATGCTGATGGAGGAGGCACAGAAATATAACTACGGTTCCAGAAAGTTCATGGAATTGGAAAACCAGGCATATCAGGTACTGGCAAAGAACATCATGTCTCAGCCTGGCTACAAGGGAAAGTCTTTCGGACAGAAGGTTGATTCCTGGCGTTATCTCATGATGCTCGGAAATCCGAAAACCATGATAAAAAACATCGCAGGAAACGTGTTGTTCGGTGGCGTAACGGAGATTAAAGACAATGTGGCTGCCGTAATGGAGGCTGCAGCATCCAAGGCAATCAAGGCTAATGGTGATACAAGAACAAAGGCCCTCCTTAATCCGCTGGATTCAAGCGACAAGGCGCTTATTTCAGCTGCAAAAGAGTACGGCGAGAACAACGCTGCAAGAGCACTCAGCGGCAATAAATACACCAGTCCGGGCGTTGCACTGGATCAAGCGCTAGGCACATTTGGCAACAGCAAAGCAGGAAGAACTATCCAGTGGCTTTCGGATAGGACTTCAGACATTCTTGATAACAGTGACCAGGCAGCCATGATGAGCAAATATCAGAATGCCATGGCACGCTACGTAAAGGCCAACGGATATAGCTCCTCCATCTTCTCTGATACATCCGAAGAGGCGGCGGAATTCCTTGCACAGGCAAGCGACTATGCTGTTCATCAGGCAGAGGAAGCGGCGTTCCATCAGGATAATGCTTTTGCACGTGAATTATCAAAATTCGTGACCAATCTGAAGAATAGCGATAACGCAGGGGCAAGAGCAACCGGTGTAATGAT
>CAVBQH010000248.1:0-3534 GCA_963597485.1 Acutalibacteraceae bacterium | reverse complement strand
GAACAGGACGGACTCTCGGATGCAGAGCGATCCATTCGAAGAGTCATACAAAATGAACGCTTTCTTGAGAAGGGAAAGGCTGCAGGAGCAGTTTTTCTTGAAAGAGATCTGGATGCAAGTGCAGTGATTTGTTTCAATGACGAATTTGCAATTGGATTTGTTTCTCATCTGGAGGCGGCAGGAAAGAAAATTCCGGAGGATATTTCTATATTGAGCTTCGACGGAACCATTCGCCGAAAGACCATGACGCCGGAAATTACCAGTATTACACCGAATCCCAAAGAGATGGGAAAGAATCTGGCCCACTTACTAATGGATCGTATTGATGGAAAGAGGATTCGGTATTGTTCAAAACAAAGCATACAGGTTGCAGAAGGCGCCTCTGTAAAAACTGTATGAGTTGGCAGTATGTCGGAATGGGCCGGCATAACAAAAGGAGGGTGAATGTGATATGAAGGCGAAAAAGATATTGGCTTTAGCAGCAGCATCGGCGATGTCGGTATCGCTGCTTGCAGGATGCGGTGGAGATTCCGGATCTTCCGATACAACGGCTTCTGCAGCATCGGAGAGCAGCAACGCGGATTCATCAGGAACAACGCAGGCATCGTCTGAACTTGTGGAAGTAGATTCCAGTATTTCGGCAGATATCGTAGTTGGCGGGTGGCCGTCCGGTGATGACGCATTCGAAGCTGCTATGGCAGGCTTCAATGAAAAATATCCGAACATCAATGTAGAGCTTCAGTTTACGGATACGACCGCACACCACCAGAATCTGCAGACATCACTGGCTGCTGGGTCCGGAGCTCCGGACGTAGCGATGGTAGAAGGTGCGTATGTGGCACAGTACCGGAATTCTACGGCACTTGCAGATCTGAATCAGTATGGAGCACAGAATCTTGCTGATGATTTCGTGTCCTTTAAGTGGGACCAGTGTGTTTCGGATGACGGGACAGCAATGCGGCTGATTCCATGGGATGTTGGACCGACGACGCTGTTCTACCGGACGGATATTTTTGAACAGGCAGGACTTCCGACGGATCCGACGGAGGTAGATGAGCTTCTGAGCACCTGGGACGGCGTATTGAAGGCAGCGGAAGCGGTTCACGCGCTGGACGGCAATCACTGGTTTATTGCCGATGGTTCCTATCTGTATCAGCTCTTGTTCCAGAACAGAGATTACTACAACGAGAACCTGGAGCTTCAGGTCGAGAGAGACGGAGATATTGACTGCCTGAATACGATCATCAAGATGCGTGAGGAAGGCCTCGACATGAACGTAGATATGTGGTCCACAGAGGCATATGCGGCCTATGCCGATGGTTCCATTGCCTGCGTACCGAACGGCTGCTGGTTCGGCGGATTCCTGAAGAAGGATATCGATCCGGATGGTGCTGGACACTGGGCAGTGGCAAATCTTCCTGCTGGAATCGGAGCAAAGAACTGGGGCGGATCGTTCCTGGTAATCCCGGAGCAGAGCCAGAACAAGGACGCAGCGTGGGCATTTGTTTCCTATATGCTTGCAACAGTAGAGGGACAGAATGCAATGTTTGAGGCAGTGGATTACTTCCCGGCATATACACCTGCATATGACGATACATCCCTTTATTCTTATGAGGATCCGTATTTTGGCGGACAGAAGACCAGAGAGCTCTGGGCAACGCTTGCGAAGGAGCTGACACCGGTCTACACCACGCAGATGGATGTTACCGCAGAAGGTCAGATCTTCACATCGGTTAACCAGGGACTTCAGGAAGGAAAGAGTGCAGAGGAAATTCGTGACCTCTTCGCACAGAATGTAGAGACTGCTACAAAGGAATTGAAGGAGCAGCAGATCCAGACTCTGAAGGATGCCGGCGTCTGGAACGGAAACTAACAGCAAGTAAAGCTGTCAATAGCAGCAAGATCGTCCTCACGGAGGCTGGGCATACAGCCCGGCCTCCGTTTTTTAAATCAGGAGGGAAGAACGGATGGGCATAAAAAGAATCTGGAAAGAATACAAGGTGGCGTACGTATATATCGCGCCGTTCTTTATCCTTTTTGCAATCTTTGGATTATTCCCGATTGCATACGGCTTTTATCTTAGCTTTTTCCGGTGGGATGGACTCTCGTCCATGCACTTTATCGGATTGGAAAACTACATCAATATTTTCAAGGACGTCCTGTTCTGGAAGGCGCTGAAAAACACGCTTGTCATTGGAATCATCGCACATATCCCGATCCTGCTGGGCGGCCTGACATTGGCTTTTATTTTGAATTCCAAGCTGGTGAAGGGTGAGAATATCTTTAAAACCATTTACTTTATGCCGATGGTCACGAGCTCGGTCGCTATATCGATCGTCTTTCAGATGATGTTCGGCAACAACTACGGTGTTATCAACTGGTTTGTGACATTGCTGGGCGGAGAAAAGATAAACTGGCTCGGCGGAGATGGTTCTCTCATCAAGGTAGCGGTCATTATTATGTTCGCCTGGAAATGGATCGGCTGGAACATGGTTATTTACCTGGCCGGCATGCAGGGGATTAACAATGACATCTATGAGGCGGCACAGATTGACGGTGCAAGTCAGACACAGATTCTGTTCCGGATCTGCATTCCGCTGTTGAAGCCGATTATCATTTTCACGGTCATTCAGTCGACAATCGGTATGTTCAATCTGTTCACAGAGCCGTTTATCCTGACAGGACAAAACTGGCAGGGCGGTGTGAACAATGGCGGTTTGACACTTATGACGTACCTGCTGTCAAAGGCCCCACAGGGCGGAAATTTGTACGGCTACGCATCGGCAGTTGCCTACATCATTACCATTATAATCGTTATTATCTCCACTTGCGTGAATAAGGCAACTGAGGATAAAAAGGATCCGGATCTTATTGCAGATCGGGCGGTTCAACATCAGCGGAAGGAAATGCGCAAGGAAGCCAGACTGGCTAAGAAAGGGGGACGATAACCATGAGATTACTCCTGATAATAGCAGCAATTGCGGTTGCGCTGATTTTAATAGCCAGATTTGTACCGAAGGGGAAAACCATCGCACTGTATGCAGTTTTGATCATCGTTGCGATCATAATGCTTTTCCCGTTTTATGACATGTTTGTAATGTCAACGAGAACAACACAGGAGATCTATACCTTCCCGCCTTATTTGACATTCGGCAGCAACCTGAAAACAAACTTTATCAACATGAACGATGCCATTGATTTTCTGCGGGCATTCAGAAACAGCTGCATCATATCGTTTTCTTATGTGGCATTGGTACTTTTCTTCTGCTCGATCGCAGGGTACGCGTTTGCAGTGTACAACTTTCCGGGACGATCGGTTTTATTTGCGATTCTTCTGGGGACGATGATGATCCCGTCCACGGCAGGAATCATTCCATGGTACATCATGATGAGTAAGTTTCACTGGGTAGATACCATGCGCGCTCTGATCATTCCGAACTGTGCAAATGCGTTTGGCATTTACTGGATGCGGCAGTATTGTAAAAATAACGTTCCGGCCTCCCTGGTAGAGGCGGCCAGAATTGATGGCTGCTC
>CAVBQH010000247.1:0-3553 GCA_963597485.1 Acutalibacteraceae bacterium | reverse complement strand
GTACGGACGTTCGCCCGGGCAGAGGATGAATGACCGCTTCCTGAGCCCTCCGGTGCAAGCTTCGTATTCACCTCCTGCAGATAGCGCAGCGTTGTTGTATTACTCCCGTCCAGTGCAAGGCAGCGTTGGAGCTCTCTTGCCGCCTTCTTATGCTGTCCGCTCTCAATGAACAAAAGTGCCAGAAGCTGCCGCGCACGAAGGTACCTGGGATTGACCGACAACACCTTCTTCAGCTGCAGAACCGCCACATCCAGATTGCCGGAATAGCAGCACTCCAGTGCATGGTTATACCGTGCAATGGACGCATCCAGATTGTCCATGGTCTGCTTGCTGGCCTGAACCTGTGCCAGATAATCCGCCCCCAGATTATTCTTGCGGTGCAGCCGCTCGTCGTTGATGTTCTTGGAAATCACCCACTCCGAAAGCGCTGCCACCGTCTCACCGATCTCATAATAGACCAGTCCCAGAAGGTTCCGGGCATCCAGGTTGTCCTTATTGAACCACAGACTGTTCTTCAGGGATAAGATGGCGCCGGACAGATCCCGCACCGACGCCTTCTGCAATCCGTCGTTGTACAGCTCATTGGACGTATATATGATTTTCTTATAGGTCGCTACATCCGCCCCGCAATTCGGACAATGATCCGTTTTGTTGAGCTCGCAGCCGCATTTGTAGCAATACATGCCTACATCATCCTCATAGCATGAGCCGGAGAGCTCTCTGCTCCGTACACACCGTCCTTCGTCATCTTGAGCATCACATCAACCATGTCCTTCATGTCCTGGTTGTAAATGGCATTCTCGACATCATTGATTTCCAGACTCGGATGGAATTTCTTGATCTCTTCATCAAAATTAATCATCTATAGCTTCCTTTTGACAGGTGGCGCGTATTAAAGTGTCTTCAGCTGCTGTAGCATCGCATCCACCGACGCATACTGGAGGCGGTAATTCTCCTGTTTTTCCTTCTCCTCGTCGATCTTGGCCTGCGGTGCCTTGGCAAGGAACCTCTCATTGGAGAGCATCTTCTCCGAACGGGTCAGCTCGCCGGACAAGCGGGCAAGCTCCTTGGTCAGGCGCTCAATCTCTGCAGAAATGTCCATCAGATCCTGCATCGGGATAAAGAAGGTCGCAAAGGGCTCGATAACCGATACCGCGCCTTCCGGAATATCACTCTGATCCTTCTGCAGAACCACTTCGTTTGCATAGGCCAGCGTCTCAAAGAACAGCTGATCCTTGCGGAACACCTCCAGCGTCTTATCGTTATCGGAGACAACGTACACCTTCGACTTGCGGGAAGGTGCCACGTTCCGGTCGCTGCGCATCTTGCGAATTCCGGAGACGGCCTCCTTTATCATTTCGATATCCTTTTCCTGCTCCGGGAAGGAGAAATCCTCTCTCCACTTCGGCCAGGAGGAAATCATGATGGACGGCTCCTTTGTCTGTACCGTTGTGAAAATCTCTTCTGTAATGAACGGCATGAACGGATGCAGAAGCTTTAAGCCTCCGATCAGAACCGTCTGCAGCGTCCAAAGTGCCGCACTCTTGCTGTCCGCATCGTCGGTGCGATACAGGCGAGGCTTTACCATCTCGATGTACCAGTCACAGAATTCGCCCCAGATAAAGTCATAGACCTTCTGCACGGCAATGCCCAGCTCGAACTTCTCCATGTTCTCTGTCACATCCCGGACAATGCTGTTGAAGCGGGAGAGGATCCACTGATCCTCCGGCTGCAGGTGCTCCGGCACCACGCCGGCATCCGCCTCCTGTCCCTCTTCTACATTCATCATGATGAAGCGGGTGGCATTCCAGATCTTATTGGCAAAATTCCGGCTGTTCTCCACGCGTTCAATATAGAAACGCATATCATTGCCGGGTGCATTGCCGGTGATCAGCGTCAGACGAAGAGCATCTGCGCCGTACTTGTCAATGATCTCCAGGGGATCGATGCCGTTTCCGAGGGACTTGGACATCTTCCGTCCCTGTGAGTCACGCACCAGGCCGTGGAACAGCACCGTCTTAAACGGACGCTCTCCCATCTGCTCATATCCGGAGAAGATCATGCGGATAACCCAGAAGAAGATAATGTCATATCCGGTCACCAGCACATCCGTCGGGTAGAAGTACTTAAGGTCCTCGGTTTCCTCCGGCCAGCCAAGGGTCTCAAAGGGCCACAGGGCAGAGGAAAACCATGTATCCAGCGTGTCCGGATCCTGATGGAGCTTCTCGGAGCCGCACTTCGGGCACTTTTTCGGTGCCACAGAATCAACAATGGTCTCCCCGCAGTCATCGCAGTACCACGCAGGAATCCGATGCCCCCACCAGAGCTGACGGGAAATGCACCAGTCCTTAATGTTGTTCGTCCAGTTGTAATAGGTCTTCTCCATGCTCTTGGGAATGAGCTGGATTTCACCGTCCTCAACTGCCTTCACCGCGGGCTTAATCAGCTGGTCCATTTTCACGAACCACTGCTCCTTCACCATCGGCTCTACCGTCGTGCCGCACCGGTCATGGGTTCCTACGTTGTGGGTCAGATCCTCGATCTCCACGAGAAGCCCCATGTCATCCAGTTCCTTAACGATGGCATCCCGGGCCGCATACCGGTCCATTCCCTGATACTTGCCGCCGTTCTCGTTGATGGTGGCATCATCATTCAGGATGTTGATCACCGGAAGGTCATGGCGCTTGCCGACCTCAAAGTCATTCGGGTCGTGGGCAGGCGTAATCTTTACAACACCGGTGCCGGCCTCCGGATCTGCGTGCTCATCTCCCACAATCGGGATTGGACGATTCACGATCGGGAGCATCACACTCCTGCCGATCAGGTCCTTATAACGCTCGTCCTCCGGATTCACCGCAACCGCAGTATCACCCAGCATCGTTTCCGGACGTGTTGTAGCAAACTCCAGGAACTGGGTCTTGCTGACCGCACCGTCCTCCTCGATCAGAGGATACTTGATGTGCCAGAAGTGGCTGTGCTGCTCTTTATATTCCACCTCTGCATCCGAAATAGAGGTCTGGCATACCGGGCACCAGTTAATGATGCGGTTGCCCTTGTAGATCCAGCCCTTTTTATGCATCTTCACAAAGGTCTCGGTGACCGCACGGTTGCAGCCCTCGTCCATGGTGAAGCGCTCGCGGTCCCAGTCGCAAGAGGAACCCAGCTTTTTAAGCTGCGTCACGATGCGGCGGCCATACTCCTCGCGCCATTCCCAGCACTTCTCAAGAAAGCCCTCACGGCCAAGATCTGCCTTCGTGATACCCTTTTTCTTGAGCTCATTGATGACCTTCACCTCGGTTGCAATGGAGGCATGATCCGTTCCCGGCTGCCACAGTGCATTGTAGCCCTGCATTCTCTTGAAGCGGATGATAATATCCTGCATGGTCTGATCCAATGCATGCCCCATGTGCAGCTGTCCCGTGATATTCGGCGGCGGAATCACAATGGTAAACGGAAGCTTCGAATGATCCACCTCCGCGTGAAAATACTTTTTCTCTTCCCAGTTCTCGTAAATCCGGTCCTCAATGGCCTTCGGATCGTAGGTCTTAGACAA
>CAVBQH010000246.1:0-3613 GCA_963597485.1 Acutalibacteraceae bacterium | reverse complement strand
GCGGATGCGTTGCCGGGGCAGCTGCAAAGCAGAAAGAGGCGGAGGGGCTGTCAGGGAGCGTAACGGGAGTGCAGGAGAGACCCTGCTACCTGGCCGGCGGACTGAATTTTTATGAGGAGCGGATCACCGTTGCGCAGCCAAGGCTCTGGTGGCCGAACGGATACGGAGAGCCGAATCGCTATGAGGTGCGGGCCTGGGTGGTCTGCCGGGGAATCCGTAACGAAATGAAGCCGGCGGCCATCGGCATTCGGACCGTGGAGCTGCAGCAGGAAATCATTGATGAGGATCAAAGACGCTTCGATGTTGTTGTCAACGGAGTCCGCATCTTCTGCAAGGGAGGAAACTGGGTCCCGCCGGATTCGGTATATCTGCGTGCCGGACGGGATAAATACCGGGCACTTCTCCTCGAGGCGAAGGCACTTCATTTCAATATGCTTCGCGTTTGGGGAGGAGGTCTGTATGCACCGGATTTCTTCTATGAAGGCTGCTCGGAGATGGGGATTCTGGTGATGCAGGATTTCATGTATTCCTGTGCCTTTTATCCGGATCACCTGGACGGATTTCTGGCCGAAGCCGGCTGGGAGGCAGAGTACCAGGTTCGAAGGCTTGCCCATTACCCGGCAATGGCCGTCTGGACGGGCAACAACGAAATCGCAGAATCCTGGACAGACTGGTGGAGAGACGAGCTCCATTCGGATTATGACTATGGACGAAGGATATGTCATGAGCTGCTGCCGCGCATCGTGAAGGAGAACAGTCCCGGGACACCGTATATGCCGAGTACGCCGTATTACGGCAGCTTTACAGAGAATATCCGGGAGGGAAAGGTCGCCGGCATGAGCAGCATCTCCCGGTGGGGAAAACGGGCGAACAATCCGCTTTGCGGAGATGTTCATGCCTGGAATTATTTTCTGAATGATCCGGAGACAAGATATACGCCGGAGACGGTGTTCGAGATTTTTGATCGCTTCCCTGCAAGATTCTGCAGTGAATATGGCTTCTGGGGACCGCTGACAGAAGAGTCGATGCGGCGGTGTCTCGGCAGCATGGAGGCGTTTTCCGCCGAAAATCCCGCATGGAAGTTTCATGGGGAGAAGCCGGAAAAGCGGGAAGCCATTCTGGCGATGATTGCATCGATGCTCCGGGATCCCAAGGGACTTTCTGACCGGGAGTATCTTCTATGCGGCGGCATCACGCAGGGGATTCTTTATCAGGAGCTGGCAGAGGCCATGCGAATCAAAGAATATGGTTCCGGATTTCTGATCTGGATGTTCAATGATGCCTGGCCGGAGACCGGATGGTCCGTGGTGGATTACTATCTGAACCGGAAAATTTCCTACTACTACCTGAAAAGAGCCTTTGCGCCCAGAATCATGATTCTTCGAGCGGAGGAAGGAACGGATCAGGCAGTTCTGACGATTATCAATGAGACGAAAGAGCCGATGGAGAAGACGCTGGAATACGGAACGATGCGTCTGGACGGCAGCAGGCGGAGATGTTTTGAATACAGACAGATTACGCTGCAGCCGCATGAGAGAGTGCAGATCACCCTGGCACATGCAAAAGAACGAGAGGATTTTCTTTACGTGATCGATCCGGAGAAGGAGCTGAATCCCTGCACGGATCTGCGCCCCTACTACCGGCGATATGCGATGCCGGAAGCAAAGGTGGAGATTTGCCCTGCCGGGATAGATGGATCGGAAGCATGCGCAGCAGGAAGGACAGAGGGGAAAACGGCGATTACTCTTTACACAGAGAGCTTTATCCCTTGTGTCTATCTGACAGGTAGGGATCCGGAACAGAAATTTGAGGACAACTATTTCCCCATGCTGCCCGGGGAGGTACGCACCGTTTATGCAGAGGGCAGCTGCAATGGGATCGAAGTGAAGGCTGTGCCGGTGAGCAGGAGCCCGGCGTCACAGTAATGAATGAGCAAGCAGTCAGGTGAGCCGGGCATAATATATCGCACAAGCGAAATGGGAAACGGTTGCCGAACGAAAGGGGCTGCAGCAGGGCGGCTGCAGAAAGGAACAGCAGGATGCAGAAGAGAACGAAGGAATTTGATCTTAAGAAATTTCATATTGGTGATGCCTTTTGGGGGGCACGGCAAAAACATGTTACAGAGGTGGTGATTCCGTATCAGGAGAAAATCTTAAACGATGAAATCCCGGGGGTGGAGAAGAGTCATGCACTCGCGAATTTCCGGATTGCAGCAGGACTGGAGGAGGGGGAATTCTATGGAATGGTCTTCCAGGACAGCGACGTCGCAAAGTGGCTGGAGGGCGTTGCCTATTCGCTTGCCGTTTCTCCGGACCCTGAGCTGGAGCGGCGGGCCGATGCTGTTATTGAGCTGATTGCTGCGGCGCAGCAGCCGGACGGCTATCTGGACACGTATTTTATCGTGAAGGAGCCGGAGAAGAAATTTCAGAATCTGCAGGAATGCCATGAACTGTATTGCGCCGGCCATATGATGGAGGCGGCAGCGGCCTATTATGAGGCAACCGGGAAGGAGCGCCTCCTTACCGTGATGCAAAAGGAGGCGGACTGCATCCGGCGGCACATTGGACCGGAGGAAGGGCAGATCCACGGCATCCCGGGGCATGAAGAGATTGAAATCGGCCTCCTGCGGCTGTATGAGACGGCGGGCAGAGAGGAAGATAAGGAGCTAGCGGAATATTTTCTGGATCAGAGAGGTGTGAACCCGGACTATTTTGCACAGGAAGCGAAAAAGCGCGGCTGGTTGCAATGGGAAGGCAGTCCGCACGATACCGATTACAACCAATCCTACGCACCGGTTCGGGAACAAAAAGAGGCAAGGGGGCACAGCGTTCGCGCCATGTATCTGTACACCGCAATGGCACAGGATGCCGGACTTCGTAATGATGAAGGCTTAAAGAATGCCTGCAGGCGTCTTTGGACGAATGCGACGGAGCGGCAAATGTATCTGACGGGAGGTCTCGGACAGGCGGCCAGGTGGGAAGGCTTCACGCATGATTATGATCTTCCGAATGATACTGCCTACGCAGAGACCTGTGCATCCATTGGTCTTGTGATGTTCGCACACCAGATGCTGAAGCTGGAAGCGGATCGCAAATATGCGGATACGATGGAACGTGCGCTGTATAACGGAATTCTGTCCGGAATGCAGCTGGACGGAAAGCGCTTTTTTTACGTAAATCCGCTGGAGGTGGTGCCGGGCGTCTCCGGTGTGCTCCCGGGATATGAGCATGTGCTGCCGCAGCGGCCGGAATGGTTCCCCTGTGCCTGCTGCCCGCCGAACGTGGTGCGTCTTATCACCTCGCTTGGCAAGTACGCATGGGACGAGCGGGATGGAATCATTTATTCTCACCTGTTTATTGGAGGAGATGCTTCTCTTACAGAAGCGGATATTCATGTGGAGAGCAGTTGGCCCTGGAAGGGAAGCGTGTGCTACCGGTTCGGGAGAACCTCCGGCAGAGCGTTTACACTGGCCATTCGTATTCCGTCTTATGCCTGCAGCCGGACCGTTCTCATAAACGGAGAAGAGTCCTCATGTGCAGAAAAGGACCTGGAGCAAGGGTATCTTCTGCTGCACCGCACATGGAAGGAAGGGGACATGGTGGAGCTGCAGAGC
>CAVBQH010000245.1:0-3640 GCA_963597485.1 Acutalibacteraceae bacterium | reverse complement strand
AGATAGGAGAAAATGCCATCGGGCATTTTCGAGTATCAAAATCGAGATGGGTGCTGAATAGTTATCAAAACTTTAACTTCTTCAGAATATATTCCGTGTCATGTGCCGCCTCTATGGCCGTCTGGAAATCGATTTTACCCTCAAGTGCCATATTGATGAGGCAGTTATCCATGGTCACAGATCCCTTCTCAGCCCCTGTCAGCATGGCCGATGCCATCTGCGGCGTGCGGCCCTCACGGATCAGATTGCGGATTGCAGGCGTAGCGATCATACATTCACAGGCCGCTATGCGCCCGCCTCCGCGCTTTTGAAGAAGTTGCTGCGAGAGCACTGCCTGCAGCGTTGTCGAGAGCTGCATTCGTACCTGCGGCTGCTTGTCTGCCGGGAATGTGCCGACAATGCGGTCCACGCTTTCAACCGCTGAATTGGTGTGAAGCGTAGCAAACACAAGATGCCCTGTCTCTGCTGCGGTCATGGCGGTATCGATTGTCTCCGCATCACGCATTTCTCCGATGAGAATAATATCCGGATCTTCACGAAGCGAAGCACGCAGTCCTGCCGCGTAGGATCCGGTGTCTGTTCCGATTTCACGCTGGTTAATGATACACTGATCCGGCTCATATATATACTCGATGGGATCCTCCAGCGTGATGATGTGTTCGCTCCTTGTGTGGTTGATCTGATTCAAAATAGCAGCCAGCGTGGTTGATTTGCCGGATCCGGTTTCTCCCGTCACCAGAACAATTCCGCGTTGATACGCTGCAAATGAAGAAACCGCTCCAGGAAGTCCCAGGCGATCCAGCTGCGGAATGGTATTGCTCAGAATGCGCAGTGCAGCACTGACGTGTCCCTGCTGCCGGAACAGATTCACACGAATCCGTTCTCCCGCAATGGATCTGGCAAAGTCCAGTTCGCCGATGTGACGCATGGATTCATAGTTCTTGCCCGCCAGCTCTCCGGCCAGCCGCTCACAGTCAACATCCTCCAGCGGCTCCGGATACAAATTGACAAGCTGTCCGTCAATGCGTACCTTCGGCGGCAGTCCGCATATCAAGTGAATGTCGGATGCGCGCCGCTGCGCCGCCTCCCTGATCAGCTCCTCAATACTCATAATTTCTCCCTTCGGGATTGCTGCGCAACAATCCCTTCTGCACGCAGCAACACCGTCTCCCACTTGTCAATACCCAAGCGTTTCCCACGCCGAGCTGCGCTGTAAAGCAGCCAATTCCTTTGTCAATCCGTAACCAGTATGGTCCGCTGTACCTCTTCCACCGTTGTAATTCCATCTTCCACCAGCTTTTCGGCGTTCTGCAGCATAGTAACATACCCGCTGGTTCTGGATGCCGTCTCGCGGAAGGTCTGCTTATCTGCGCCGGATGTAATGTCCTTTCGCAGCTCGTCATTCATCAGCAGAATTTCAAAGGCTCCGATTCGTCCGCGGTATCCGGTGTGGAAGCACTGATCGCATCCCTTTCCGTGATAGAAATGCTTGCCGGGACGCATCTTGATGACATTCAGTGCCATCAGCTTCTGATCCGGAACATACTCCTCCCGGCAGCCGGGGCACACGCGCCGCAAAAGCCGCTGAGAAATGATGCCGCGAAGACCGGCCGAAATCAGGTACGGCTCCACGCCCATATCCTTTAACCGGTCAATGGCTGTCACCGCGTCCTCTGTATGAATGGTGGTAATAACCAGGTGGCCGGTAATGGCCGCCCGCATGGCAATCTGTGCCGTCTCTCCATCACGAATCTCACCGACGCAGATGATATCCGGATCCTGACGCAGAATGGCACGCAGTCCGCTGGCAAAGGTAAGACCGACCTTTTCATTAATCTGTACCTGTGTGGCTCCCGGAATATTGTACTCAACCGGATCCTCCAGTGTCACCAGGTTGGTGTTCTCACTGAGCATCTCGCGAATCAATGTGAACATCGTCGAGCTCTTACCGGAACCGGTGGGACCTACGATCATAATGACACCACTGGTATTGGCAAGAATGCGGTCCACCTTCTGATTGTCTTCGTCAAAGATCATTCCGATTCCCTCGCGCGTAAGCATCTTCTCATCCTTGCCCAGGATTCGGATAACAATCTTCTCTCCATAGATGGTCGGCAGCGTATTCACACGCATGTCGATGTCCTTCCCCTTGATCTTCATGCTGATACGACCATCCTGCGGAATCCGGCGCTCCACTATATTCATATGTGACATAACCTTGATGCGGGAAACCACCGAATCCTTAAGATCAGCCGGAATGGTAAGAATTTTATGGAGCCGGCCGTCAATACGCATGCGGATCTGCATGTCCTTCTCCGTCGGCTCGATATGAATATCCGAGCAGTTCTCCACCATGGCACGCTCAATGATGGAATTAACCAGACGAATGGTCGGCCCTTCTTCGGACGTATCCTGTGCGCCTTCCACGACGGCGTCCTCCCGGATCCCCGCCTCGGCCCGCATGGCAGCCATCGCCTCAGCTGCATTTACATTTTCATACAGAATGCTGATAGCATGCCTCACTGCAGACGCGGTGGCAATCATGGGAACCACATTCTTGCGGCTGGTATCCCTGGCACGCTCAATTGCCATGAAATTCAACGGATCCGACATGGCAAGGAACAGATTATCCCTCACCACCTGAATCGGTACAATCTCATATTCCTGCGCCAGCGACTTCGGGATATACCGGGACATGGAGGGATCAATGTTTGTTTTGGTCAGATCGATGAAATCGATACCCAGCTGATTCCGCAGTGCGTCAATGAGCTCACGCTCCGTGATATAGCCATGCTCGATCAGCACCGTTCCAAGACGCTCATGCGACTGCTTCTGCTGCTCCAGCGCCTGATCAAGCTGTTCATTGGTCAAAAGACCGTCCGAAATCAGAATATCTCCCAATCGTTTGCTTTTCATGCCTAAAATCCCTTCTGTATAGAGCCCCATCACAAGAGGCAGGTAAGTTGTAGCTATTGTACCATCAGATGATGCATTTGGGGTGATGCGCTACGACATCGTTCGAAACCAGCTTCCCACATCTTCTCCCTGCTCCCTGGCGGTAAGGAACTCTGCAAGGAATGCTGAAAACCGCTCCGCACCTTTCTGATTCATGTGCCCCACATCGCTGTAGTACTCGTTTCCGGAAGCATCGTAATATTCCGGAAGGATCAGATTGAAATCGTAGAAATCATCATCTGCTTCCGCAAAAAGCTCCCGCAGCTGCATATCTGCCGCCAGGTATTCCCCCTTGCGGTAGATGCTCAGCCAGTTCGGATACGGAACAATGATTACCGTAAGTTCCACGTTTTCCCTGCTGCAAAGATCTCGAATGCTGCGAAGCTCCAGAAGATTTTCTTCGGAGATACAAAGGTCCTGCAGACTGACGGCCACCTGGTCCCACTCATCTGCTTCCTCCCAGGAAATAAAGCTTGCATCCTGGCCCAGCTCCTGCGTTGAAGGCTGAAAGCCCTTTTGCGTCCGATGCCCGGATGCTTCCAGGATACGTCCCTCTCTCTTTTCCTGCAAAGTCAGCTTTACGTTCGAAGTGCGGTTATACACCCATGGCATCAGGTAGGTAAGGCTCGATGGTGTTCCGAAAAATGCGCGGGATGTCATAAATCTCAAATCATCCGCCATTCGC
>CAVBQH010000244.1:0-3667 GCA_963597485.1 Acutalibacteraceae bacterium | reverse complement strand
GCCCGCGGCACAATGCCTCAGCCACAGCCTCGCTTAGCTTTGCACGAACCGCTTCAATCGCCCGCTGCCTGTTAGAGTCCACGGCAATCACTGCACCCTTTCGGCGGTCAACCTTTACAAAGCCTTCCTGCTTGAGCACAGAATAGGCCTTATTCACCGTATGCATGTTAATACCGATTTCATCAGCCAGCTGCCTTACCGACGGCAGCACCTGTCCCTCCGTATATCTCGAGGTCGCAATCCCCAGAATAATCTGACTGCACAGCTGATGGTAGATTGCCTCATCACTGCTGAAATCAATTTCTATCAGCATATCCATCGTCCGTCCTTTCTCTTTCACCGTCGCCCGAATAAACGCAGGGTGCCGTGTGTTACGCATTATATAACACACGGCACCCTTCAGCAACCATCACACTGTAACGGTCTATAATTCATTTGGTATCTGTTACTGTAAAAATCCCGGACAGCGGCTGCGTGGATGTGCGAGCAGGCATGGTGGTTTCAGTGCCTGCCACATTTCAACGTGAGTCCTCCGTTTGCATGCATATTCACGATTGAAATCAGCCCCCAGGCAAGGTGCAAGCACCGCCGGACAGCTTAATCAGCATCATCCAGCTTCAGGAAATCATAGTCAAAGTCATCATCCGCAAAGTTTTTCGCCGCGGGACGTGCTGCCTCAGCAGGACGTCTTCCGGATGTCTCCGCTGCCGGGCGAGCGGTACGCTGTGCCGCATCCCTTGCCGGTGCTGCCGGACGTGCTGCACGTCTTACCGGCGCCTCACTCTCCGCCGCGGAACGAGCAGGCTCTGCTGCGCGTCTGACGGGAGCCTCTGCCACCGGGCGAGCGGTACGCTGTGCCGCATCCCTTGCCGGTGCTGCCGGTCTTGTTGCATAACCTTCCTGCTGTCCGGCAGGTCTTACGGGACGTCTGTCTGCCGAAGGTGCTCGTCTGACATCTCTGTCTCTTCCTGCACCATCTCTTTCCACTCTTCTTGTATTCACCGAAGCATACGCGTCATCACGTCCGCGCCCGCTGCGGGATGCCTGCTCCCTCGGTCTTCTCAGGGACTCTACGCTGTCAGCGCGATGATCGTTCCTTCTCTGATCCCTGCGTTCCATGGTCAGATCGCGTTCTCTGCGTCCGTTGGCCAGTGCATCACGAAGCTTGAGGAACAAAACAATGCAGCCCACGAGAAGAATTGCAGCTGCTGCAGCCAGTACAATGACCAGAACCGTATAGGTTTTCTTTACCGAAGCCGCCTGCTCATTGGCCGCTGTAACATCGTCCTGAAGCTTGTCAATGTCGGAAATCTTCATTCTCTGTCCGGCATTGTTATCATACAGATAATAGGTATCCGTTCCGTTTTCATCGGGTGCCAGCACCACCTGATATCCGCCGGTATCCTGCTCTGCAGCAGCAGTTGCCTCCGCTGCGGCCGTATCGGTGCTCTCATCGGTTGCCTCTGTAGAAGAATCCGCCGCTGCATCGTCCGCAGAAGCGTCTGTCTGCTCATCCGACGACTCATCCACAGTAAGAAAATCTCCTCTTACATAGCCGGTGGTTCCGTTGCTCAGTGTTACCTGATACCAGGTTGCTCCCGAGCTGTCGGTAGCTGTCTCACCAACTGTGACAACATCACCGGTTGTGACTGTCCCAACCTGACTGGAGTCAGAGCTCGCTTCACTTCTAACATTAATGTCACTTCCTGTTACCGTTCCTGTTGCTGCCCATACAGCAGTTCCTGCTGCCGGAAGCGCAAAGGTCACCGCTGCAGCCACAGCAAGAGTCCCCGCCATGGTGCGAATTCGATTGAATCTTGAACGCATGATAATCCTCATTTCTAAGCACAACGTACTGCTAAAGACGACATAATCGCCCGGAGCACCTCCACAAACCACTGCCATACAGCCCTCGTTTATGCGATACTCCCGCCAAGTCTGTTTGTTTTGCTCACGAACAAGCAGACAGGCTCCCCTCATTTTCATTCTGGCATTATAGGCCATAAGCAAAACAAGGATAGCACAGCTTCTGAAGAAAAAATACCTTTTTCCTGTGAAATATTACTGAATTGTTACTTGTATCTGTTCAGCCGCAGCTGCTTTTATTCCTCTATTGCCTTGCCGATGTCATGACGATAGTAGGCCTTGTCAAAGCTGACCAGCTGCACCGCCTCGTAGGCTTTTGCTCTTGCCTCCCGGAGCGTACCGGCAAGTGCCGTTACTCCCAGTACACGACCGCCGCTTGTCACGACATTTCCATCTGCATCCTTCTTCGTGCCGGCATGGAAGCAGTATACATCTTTTTCCTCATGAAGGCGTTCGAGCCCCTCGATCTTCTTGCCCTTCTCATAGGCTTCCGGATAGCCGCCGCTGGCAAGAACCACGCATACCGCCGCGTTATCTGCAAATTTCAGCTCCAGCTGATCCAGGGTACCGTCCATGCACGCCTCGAAGACATCAATGATGTCGGTTTCCATTCTGGGCAGCACAACCTGCGTCTCCGGATCGCCAAAGCGTGTGTTATATTCCACAACCTTTGGGCCACTTGCTGTCAGCATCAGGCCAAAATACAATACGCCCTTAAATTCCCGGCCTTCCTTGCGCATTGCATCCACCGTCGGCTGGAAAATAGTCTCTCTGCACTGCTGTTCGATGTCCGGTGTGAAAAACGGGCTCGGAGAAAAGGTACCCATGCCGCCTGTGTTAAGCCCGCGGTCACCGTCCAATGCACGTTTATGATCCTGTGAGGATGTCATCAGGCGATAATGTGTCCCGTCAACAAAAGCCAGCGCAGAAACCTCACGGCCCGTCATGAATTCTTCAATGACCAGCTCATTTCCTGCTGCGCCGAATTTCTTGTCCAGCATGATCGTGCGGACACCATCCTGGGCCTCTTCCTTCGTATTGCAGATCAGTACTCCCTTCCCAAGTGCAAGGCCATCCGCCTTCAAAACAATGGGAAAATCTGCATGCTCCAGATAACGAATGGCCGCATCGGAATCGCTAAAGGTTTCATAAGCAGCTGTGGGAATGCCGTATTTTTGCATCAGGTCCTTGGAAAAGGCCTTACTGCCCTCGATGATTGCAGCGTTCTTTCTGGTTCCGAAAATTCGAAGTCCCGCTGCCTCAAAGGCATCCACAATGCCTGCGCACAACGGATCATCCTGACTGCAGACCGTAAGATCGATGCTCTCCTTCCGGGCGAAGGAAATCAGACCGTCAAAATCCATGACGCCGATGGGAACGCATTCCGCGATTTCTGAAATTCCGGCATTTCCCGGCGCACAATACAGCTTCTCCACGCGGTCAGACTTCACAATCGCCGTTGCAATCGCATGCTCTCTTCCGCCGCCGCCTACCAGTAATACTCTCATGTTGTACTCCTGTTCTCTGCCACCTTTCAGGGCAGAATATGTGTCACGCCGCCTTCAATCTGTACCTTGCCTCTGGCAATCAGGTCGATGGCTTTCGGAAGAATGACCCATTCCGCCTCTTCCATAACCTTTTTCTGAAGCGCCTCTGCAGTGATTCCGTCCGGAATTTCCACTGCCTTCTGCAGAATAATCTGTCCGTGGTCAAGATCCTCATCGACAAAGTGTACCGTCGCGCCTGTCACCTTCACTCCGCGCGCCAAAGCTGCCTCATGCACGTGCAGACCATAGTATCC
>CAVBQH010000243.1:0-3682 GCA_963597485.1 Acutalibacteraceae bacterium | reverse complement strand
CTTATGACGGAAGGTGAGATTATACGCCATAGACTTGCAGCCCGGCTTCACCTGTACACCCTCATACAAATCAAACAGCCGATAGGACTCCAGAAGCTTCCCGGCTCTTTGCTCGATCACTTCCTCAATGGCACCTGCCGTAATCTCCTTCGGAACAACCATGGAGATATCGCGGCTCATTGCGGGGAACTTGGCGATTCCCTCATAATGATGTGCAAAAGAAGCCTTCTCCAGTACCAGCTTCAGATCAATGCACGCAATGTATGCCCGGTCCCCAATGCCATACGACTTGGCAACCGTAGGATGGACCTCACCCATGTATCCAATCACCGTATGAACCGGCGTCCCCTTCGGTCCGCCGTGCGGATTCGAAAGCAGAATATTGGCCTGACGCCCCGGATGCAGGAAGGCCTTTCCGGACTTCGGATCACACAGTATCTTCTCCTTGACGCCAACGGTCTTCAGAAAATCTTCAGCAACACCCTTTAATGTATAAAAGCTTCCATCGCCGTAGAAGCCAAGTGTCAGAAGCGGTCTTTCATCCGGATAATCCGTAAGAGGGAGCTCTGCCGCCTGATAAATCTTGCCAAGATCAAAGAGCTTCACATCCTTGTTGCGGCGTGCATAGTTCGTTCCAAGCGATGTCAGGATGGAGTTGACCATCTGCGTCCGCATAATCGAGAAATCCTCGCCGAGAGGATTAGAAATCCGGATGGCCTTGCGTTCCTCGGCCTGCGGATCCAAAAGCAGAAGATCAAACACCTTCGGGCTTTCAAAGGAGAAGGTTTCCGCTTCTGAATACCCATAGTCCATTGCCACCGTTCTGGCCGCATCCTGCAGCTTCATCATCGGCTGCAGACCGCCCACCGTTGCTGCACTGGCCGGCAGTGTGGACGGCACCTTATCATAGCCGTCAAATCTCGCCACCTCTTCTGCAATGTCGCACATCGCCCTCAGATCCTGGCGGAACGAAGGAACCACCAGATCGCCGGTTTTTTCATCGTAATCAAGCTCTTCACGCCGGAAGATATCCAGCATCCGCTCTCTGGTATAGGATGTTCCCAGATATGCGTTAATCTTCTCCGGCTCAAATGGAATGCGCCGAAGCGCCGGAAGCTCTCCATGTACGTCAACATAGCTCTTGGCCACCTTGCCGCAGCCAAGCTCTTCCATCAGCTGGCAGGCACGATTCATCGCATCCAACGCGTTGTAGGGATCCAGCCCCTTTTCAAAAATTGCCGAAGCCTCGGTGCGAAGACCGACCCGTTTGGATGATTTGCGAATGTTCGTACCGTTAAAGGTTGCCGCCTCGAACAGAACTGTGTGCACATTCTCGGTGATCATGGAGTCCTCACCGCCCATGATACCGGCAATGCCGACCGGACGCTCCGCATCATTGATCATCAGAACTTCGCTGTCCAGCTTCCGCTCCTGATCATCCAGCGTTGTAAATGTATCTCCGTCTGACGCTCTTTTTACGATGATCTTGCCTCCGTGAATGGTATCGAAATCATACGCATGCATCGGCTGGCCGTATTCCATCATAACAAAATTCGTGATATCCACCAGATTGTTGATCGGACGAATTCCGTAATTGGCAAGTCTGCGCTGCATCCAGCGCGGGCTGGGTGCCAGCTTAACATCCGTGCAGATGGCAGCTACGTACCGGCTGCACAGATCTGCATCCTCGATCGAAACCTCCACATAATCCGAAGTATCCTTCTCGCCCTCATGCTTTACCTGGACCTTGGGAGCCACAAACGGCTTCTCAAACGTCACGGCTGCCTCTCTGGCAATGCCCAGAATGGAATAGCAGTCCACACGGTTTGACGTGATTTCATACTCAAAAACAGTATCATGCAGTCCCAGTGCTTCCAGTGCGTCGCTCCCGAGCGCCAGGTCCTTTGCCTGTTCCTCCGGGAACACATAGATCCCGTTCTCCGGTGCCTCCGGATACATGTCTCTCGATGCACCAAGCTCTTCGATGCCGCACATCATTCCGACACTGGCAAGCCCTCTCATCTTTCCGGATTTGATCGGAATTCCGTTCTCCGGGAGCGGACCGCCGTCGTGTCCGCCTGCCACTCTGCCGCCGTTTAAGCATGTAGGAATAACATCCCCCACCTGCAGATTCTGTGCGCTTGTCACGATCTGGATGCAGTCCTTTGCCGCCGTATCATGCTCTGCAAGTCCGTCCGTTTCCTCCGTGTATCCGCCGGCAGCATAGCCGCTCCCGATATTGATCCGGCATACCCACAGATGGTCGGCATCCGGATGTTTCGTCATGGCTTCTACGCGGCCTACAACGATCTTTTCGCAGTTGTGATCCAGATTCCGCCAGTTCTCAACCTTTGTTCCCGAAAGGGTCATGCGGTCATAATATTCCTTGTCCGTGCACTCAAGCTCCGGAACATAATCCTTAATCCATGAAATTGGTGTATTCATCGCTGTTTCCTGCCTCCGTCAGAACTGATCAATAAAGCGCTTGTCATTCTCATAAAGAAGACGCATGTCATCGATCTCATACTTAAGAAGCGCAATACGCTCCAGGCCGACACCGAAGGCAAAGCCTGAATATACTTCCGGATCAATACCGCTCATCTCCAGAACGTGCGGATGTACCATGCCGCAGCCGAGAATCTCGATCCAGCCCTCGTTCTTACAGAAGCTGCATCCCTTTCCGCCGCACTTAAAGCAGGACACGTCCATCTCTGCAGACGGCTCCGTAAACGGGAAATGATGCGGGCGGAAACGAACCTTTGTATCCTCTCCGAATACAGACTTGGCAAACTCAGCCAGCGTACCCTTCAAGTCCGCAAAGGTGATTCCCTTATCAATTACAAGGCCCTCAACCTGATGGAACACCGGGCTGTGCGTTGCATCCACCTCATCTGCACGATACACCCGTCCCGGTGCAATCATACGAATCGGAATACGTCCCTTTTCCATCTCGTGAATCTGCGTACCGGATGTCTGTGTGCGCAGCAGCATTTCTCCGTTGATATAGAAGGTATCCTGTTCGTCCTTAGCCGGATGATCTGCCGGAATGTTGAGTGCCTCGAAGTTATAGTAATCCTTCTCGATCTCGGGTCCTTCGACAACCTCGTAGCCCATACCGATAAAGACCTCTTCGATCTCGCGGAGGGCAACCGTATTCGGATGAAGGTGGCCTCTTTCTTCCTTTCTGGAAGGAAGCGTAACATCGATGGTCTCTGCCTTTAACCGCTCCTCCAGGAGCCTTTCCTCCACTTCCTTCTGGTGAGAGCTGATGGCCTCCTCAATGCGGGCACGTGTCTCATTGACCATCTGTCCCACTCTCGGACGGTCTTCTGCCGTCACATCCTTCATTCCCTTCAGAATGCCGGTCAGCTGTCCCTTTTTCCCGAGGAAATCAACCTTAATCTGATTAATCTCTTCCGGAGAAAACGCCTTTTCCAGGCGTTCTCTGGCTTCCTGCCGAATCCGTTCCAGATCTTCCTGTATCATATCAATTGTCTCCTTTAAAATAACGATCACTATCCAGTGTCTATGATACCGCAGCCATTTTGCTCCGATAAAAAAGACAGAGTCCATTATACATGGACTCTGCGCAAATTACACGGGAAACCTGATTCTTTCCGTTAAGTATATCTGTTACTGTAAAAATCCCGGACAGCGGCTGCGTGGATGTGCGAGCTTGCTC
>CAVBQH010000242.1:0-3692 GCA_963597485.1 Acutalibacteraceae bacterium | reverse complement strand
CCGTGATACACCTCGTAGCGTTCCTTCAAGCCGCGCAGGATAGAAATACTCTCCTCCACCGTCGGTGCATTCGCCATTACCGGCTGGAACCGGCGCTCCAGTGCCGCATCCTTCTCAATATACTCGCGGTACTCATTCAGCGTGGTCGCACCAATGCAGTGGAGCTCACCTCTTGCCAGCATAGGCTTTAGCATATTGCCGGCATCCATGGCTCCATCCGTCTTTCCGGCGCCTACGATGGTATGAAGCTCATCAATGAACAGAATAATGCTGCCTTCCGAGGCCTTCACATCATCCAACACAGCCTTCAGACGTTCCTCAAACTCGCCGCGGTATTTAGCACCCGCCACCAGCGAACCCATATTCAGTGAGAAGATCTTCTTGTCCTTCAAGGACGTAGGAACATCTCCCTTTGCGATTCTCTGCGCCAATCCCTCAACGATGGCCGTTTTGCCGACGCCAGGTTCACCGATGATCACCGGATTGTTCTTGGTCTTGCGGGACAGGATCTGAATGACGCTACGTATTTCCTCATCGCGTCCGATGACCGGATCCATCTTTTGCTCTCTTGCCTTAGAAACGAGCTCTTCGCCGTATTTTTCCAACGTATCATAGGTGCTCTCCGGATTGTCTGAGGTCACCCTTTGATTGCCGCGAACACTCTGCAGTGCCTGCAGGAAGGACTCTCTTGAAATGCCGAACTCCTTCATCAGCTGCTTCACCGGGCCATTAGCGTGGTGAAGCATGGCAAGGAAGAGATGTTCTACCGAAACGTACTCATCACCAAGCTTTTTAGCTTCGTCCTCTGCGCCTACCAGCACCTTGTTCAGCGCATTGCTGACATAGGTCTGCACGCCATCCCCGGATACCTTCGGAAGGTTATCCACGGCATTCTGAACTCTCGTTGTGAATGTAGAAGGGTCGATCTGCATCTTTTCCATCAGTTTTGCAATAAGGCTGTCCTCCACGGTCAGAAGGCAATACAGAAGATGCTCCTGTTCGATCTGCTGATTACCGTATTCCACTGCCATGTTCTGGGCATTCTGGATGGATTCCATTGATTTCTGTGTAAATTTCTGAATGTTCATATCGATACCTCCTTGAATCGGAAGATTTTGTTTCATTTGTTCTATAGCTACTATAACACAAAAAAGAGCCCTGTCAACTGTGACAGGACTCTTCCCCTATAAAATTATACAATCCACTGTCCACGGACGATGCTCATGTTCAACAAAATAAAGCTCAATGCGCTGTGACTCCTGCATCTGCAGCATCCTTCGCAATACCGTTCAGATCGCTGTGATCCTCTTCGGTGTATTCCGGCTTCACATCGGGCGAGGGAGCTTGCGCAGCAGGTGCATTGTCCTGCGCCGCATTTATGCAGGAGGCATCACACGCTGCAGGTTCCTTATGCATCGGAATCGTTGTATATCCATCCATGTTCGCACCTTGCGGAGCCTTCGGAGATACTGCGGCATCTACTGCAGGTGCTGCCGGTTCTTCCTTGCCGCCGAACGGATGCGGGAAACCTCTGCGCGCGGGGTGCTCCTCCCGAGCTGCCACGCAGGGAGCCTCCGGAGCGACCGGAGAATCCTGCGGCATCAGCGGTGTAACCTCACCGTCCACTACATTCCCAGCAGCCACTGCAGCCACAGCCTCCAGGGGCTTCTCTGCCTTCCCGATCTGGAACATAATCCAAATATCAGCAATTCCGTCCGCAATCAATGTCAGTGCCATGAACTTCATCAGAATCTTTTCAATAAAGACCGGATGAATGATGAACACAACGCCCAGAATGATCTCCACCACTGTAATGATCAGTGCCGCCGTAACGCCGCCGGATTTCTGGCGTACAATGCGCATGCTCTCCGACAGGTCCACCAGGCCGGTCACCACCACGATCAGTCCGATGATCGTCGGAACGAGCGCAATCAGAATCTGCGGATTAAAGAATAAATACATCCCCATCACGATGGCAACCACTCCGCCGAACAATGCGACAGCGCTTCCGTACATGCGGCTCCTGCCCATCAGAAAAACGGCAACAATGACAATTCCAAGAACCGTAATAATCCCCGCAATCGCCTGACAGATGACATTCAGAGCCGTTCCGGACCAGATGAAAAGGACCAGACCCAGCGCAATCAGGCATGCCGCTTCGATCAGCTTGTTGGTCTTGGCAACACGCAGCGTTGTTTTTACCTTCTGTTCTACATTTGAATAACTCATATGCAGTACCTCCTTGCTCTATTTCTGATGACCATTTAGCGTGCAAACACGGATAACGTCAAAAAACACAGGGTCTTTTGCTGCCACATGTTCTCTATACCTTTAACACTGCTGTTCAATTCTCTCAAGGATTTCGTCGCGCCCCTGCTTGGTCAGGCCGGAGAACGGAATCACCGTAAGAGAGACTTCCTGTCCCACGGCACTTTTCTCATGCAGTACTCGTTCAATATTCGCCACCGCCTTTGACAGCTGGCTTCTCTTGAGCTTATCTGCCTTGGTTGCCACAATGATCGGGACAAATCCGTTGTGCACCACCCAGTCGAACATCAGCACATCATCCGCTGACGGATCATGACGGATGTCAATCAGCAAAAACACCACCTTCAGAGAATCACTGGTATGCAGGTAGTTCTCGATCATGGTGCCCCACTGTGCCTTCACCTCCACGCCGGCTGTGGCATAGCCGTATCCCGGAAGATCCACAAGATACAGCGCGTCATTGATATTGTAATAATTGATAGTCTGCGTTTTGCCGGGCTTCCCGCTTGTTCTTGCATAGCTTTTGCGGTTCATAAGCGCATTGATCAGCGTCGATTTGCCGACATTGCTTTTCCCGGCAAAGGCGAACTCCGGCCACGTATGCTGCGGCAGCTTACTGGTAATGCCGCAGACAGTTTCAAGGTTTACGGTTTTAATTATCATAGCACAATCCTTCCGTTATCGCGGGAACGCAATTTATTGCAGTTACTCCGCAAGCGACGGGTCCTGGCGGAGTAACTGCATATCCAGCAAAACAGCGCGGCGCACCGCTTTTCGCGTGCGCCGCGCTGTCACTGCTTTCAGGCAGACTGACTCGCCTCCAAAAGACCGTCGGTTCCCTCTGTCCTGGTCCCATCCCGGTGCACCAGAATCGGCTTTCCGGTTCCCAGTACCGAGTCCTTCGTAACAATGCACTCCTGCACTGTCTCATCGGAAGGAATGGCATACATGACATCCATTGTCACGCGCTCCATAATCGAACGCAGGCCTCTTGCACCGGTTTTGCGCTCCACTGCCATATCAGCAATAGCATCCAGTGCGTCATCCTCAAAGGAAAGCTCCACATTGTCATAGTGGAACAGCTTCCGGTACTGCTTGATCAGCGCATTCTTGGGTTCTCTGAGAATGCGAACCAGTGCGTTCTTGTCCAGTCCCTCGAGCGTAACCACCACCGGTACTCGTCCGATAAACTCCGGAATCAGTCCGAATTTCACCAGATCCTGCGGAACAACTTCCTTCAAAATGGTACCGGCATCCTTCTCTTCCTTCTCCGCCACCGATGCGTTAAAGCCCATGGAGCGATAATCGGTTCTCTCGTGAATAATCTTCTCCAGGCCGTCAAAGGCACCGCCGCAGATGAACAGGATATTCGTGGTATCAATCTGAATCAGCTCCTGCTGCGGATGCTTGCGCCCGCCCTGCGG
>CAVBQH010000241.1:0-3697 GCA_963597485.1 Acutalibacteraceae bacterium | reverse complement strand
GCCCTGGAACGGTGCGAACAGGAAAATGGCGGCCAGATTCAGCACCATGAAGACCATGATAAAGCGGAAAACAGAACCAACCTGCCGCCAGTGAACCCGCGCCATTTTGAAGACAACGAGACTTATAAGCACCATGGACAATAAAACCCGGGTGTCATAGGTTATGGCACTTACGGTGCACCACAGCAGGAAAAAGAGAAGCTTTGTCACACCGGAAAGCCGGTGGATCCAGGTGTCGTTGTTTTCGTAGGAGAGTATACGGGACATTAATCGGCCTCCTTCTGGTTGTCTCGGTGGGAGCGCTCATAACTGATGAAGCGTTCGCAGAATGCAGACGGATCCTCGATGCCGCAGCGCGCTGCCAGATAATACAGTGATGTTGCCTTCAAATCCGCCTGCCTGCAGATGCTCTGGTCGGTAAGGATTTTGGCAGGGGTATTGTCGGCTATCAGCTGTCCGTCCGCGAGAACGAGAGCTCTGTCCGTGTACTCCAGCATCAGGTGCATGTCGTGCGTGATCATCAGGATGGTGATGCCGAGATCACGGTTGATGCGGCGGAGGAACTCCATGATTTCTGTGTAATGGGCATAGTCCTGTCCGGCGGTCGGCTCATCCAGGATTAGAATCTGCGGATTCATAATGAGGATGGAAGCAATGGTTACTCTCTTTTTCTGACCAAAGCTCAGTGCGTTCACCGGCCAGTTCCGGAACGGGTACAGACCGCAGATTTTCAGCGTTTCGTCTACACGCTGATTGATTTCCTCTGGGGCGACGCCGCGGACAGCAAGCCCCAAGCCGACCTCTTCGCGGATCATTGGCTTGCTGATCATCTGATTAGGACTTTGCATGACAAAGCCGATCTGCTCGCCGCGCTCCTTGATGGAGAGGGGGGCGATGTCACTGCCATTTAACAGAATCTGACCGGAATCCGGCGTATGGAAGCCGCAGATCAGAGAAGAGAGTGTGGATTTTCCGGCGCCGTTCCGGCCGACAATGGAAACCATTTCTCCCTTATTAATGCGCAGGGACACATTTTTAAGAACGGTCTCGCCGGCCGAGTAGGAGAACGAAAGGTCGCGGACCTCAAGAGCTGCCGGACTGGTATTCTCTTTCTGCGTAATGGGCTGAGCATGAAACCAGCGCAGAAGATCCAAGCGGAAGCGGTCAAGCTCCATGGTGTCTACATGCATGGGGCGGTCACTCGGCTGCAGGGTGCAGCCGGCGTATTTCAGAGCAGCAATGTAAAGCGGCTCGCGGATGCCCTGCTGAGACAGCAGGGCTGTGCACAGAAGTTCATCCGGTGTCTGGTCAGCAATGATGCGCCCGTCATTTACCAGGATAATTCGGTCGACATCCCGGTAAAGAACGTCCTCCAGGCGGTGCTCGATGATCAGTACGGTGAGATCCCGCTGCTGGAGAATATTGTCGATCAAAGCGATGGTTTTCTGGCCGGTGGCCGGATCGAGATTGGCCAGCGGCTCATCGAACAGGAGAATCTGTACGTCATCTACCATGACGCCGCCCATGGAGACGCGCTGCTTCTGGCCTCCGGAAAGCTCACCGGGAGCGTGATGCAGAAGCTGTTTCAAACGGAGCTCGTCGGCGACATCATCCACCTTCCGGTGAATTTCATCCTGCGGTACCGCATCATTTTCAAGGGCAAAGGCCAGATCTTCTGCAACGGTAAGACCGATGAACTGGCCGTCCGTATCCTGCAGAACAGTGCCAACTTTTTTAGACATCCCGAAGACTCCGGCCTCGGACGGAGTCAGTCCTGCCACGTGCAGAGTGCCCTTGGCTTCTCCGGAGAAGGAGCAGGGGATCAATGCGTTGATGCAGTGCGCAAGTGTGGATTTGCCGGACCCGGAAGGACCGGCAATCAGTATTTTTTCTCCGGGATAAATTTTCAGGTTGATATTGCTTAGGGAATTTGCGGTCTGTGTCCGGTAGCGGAAGGAAAAATCATGAAACTCGATGATCGGTTTCCGGTCCTCCCGGGACGATGCTGAATCCGTTGTGGTAGCCATAGCCTCTCCGTGGGTAAGTAGTTTTGCTGGTTGTCTGACAAACACGCCCATTATACCACGAAAAAAGCAGCCGGCATGCAGCCGACTGCTTCAATAAATGCTTACTGATGAAATACGTGCGGATCAGTCTTCCTTGGAAAGGCTGGAGGACTTGCCGGCAACCTTGGAGTAACCAACCAGGAGAAGGGATCCCAGAACACCGATGATAATGATGTCGCCGAGGAAAGCAAATGCGCCCTGCAGGAACACCTTGTCAGCGGGCTCGGCATAAACCACGATGTCCAGAACCGGCGCAACCAGAATCCATGCAACGGCATTGGCGACAACCTGTACGACGTTGAAGAAGATGATGTTCTTCGTGTCAAAGCCGCCCTCGCGAACAGCGAACTTTTTGGCGAAGGCGCCGACGGCGATACCTACAACAGCCTCCGGGAATACCCAGCTCCACCATACAGAACCATAGAAAAGAGCATCACCGAGTGCATGTCCGAGAAGTCCGATGATCGCGCCTACCAGAGGACCGAACACAGCAGAAAGGAAGGCCAGTACAGCCATTCTGGGCTGAAGGGATGTGTTCGGAATGCCGATCGGGATCTGTACCTCGGTCAGAACAACGAACAGAGCTGTGCCGATACCGATGGCAACCACTTCTTTGATACCAAATTTCTTATTCATAATAATTACCTCCTCATAAGGGTACATTTCCGGATTAGTTTAACACAGAACGGGCCTGTGTCAATTGACAGGCGGACATTAATTGCGGATATCATACCGGAATAATAGGTAAATGCCGGTCGGAAGCTTGAATCCGTTATGATTGCATGAGCAATCCCGAACAAACGCGGAGCTGTGCAGGTGTTGCCTTGACTTTTTGCAGTGAATTACAGCGCAGCGGTTGACAAACCTATTCGTCAAGCGTAAACTGTGGGACGCGTTAGTTAAGATGAACTAATTTGGATTACACAATTATAACTTTTGATGCATGAGGCTTTTCCTTGTAAATACAGGATAACTTCCTGCAGGTTTGGATCAGGAAGGAGACTACAGCCATGATGCCATTGGCGTTTGCAAAGACAGGAGACAAGGTTCTCGTAGCTAGAATCGGCGGCAGCGTAGAGGCTAAAAAGCATCTGGAGGATTTGGGATTTGTTGTCGGCACGCAGGTGGAGATTATTGCAGCGGGCGGAGACGGCAACATCATAGTAAATCTTAAGGAATCCAGACTTGCGATTACGTCGGAGATGGCTTCGAAGATCATGATTAACTAAGGAAATGCTTTAATCAGCGTTCCACGGAAGACATCGGAATGCACGGTAGATAACGGATTCGCAACGGATCTGTTCTATTGTTACATGTGTTACATGCGGACAACCGCAGAAAATGAGGAGGATTGAGAATGAAGACACTTCGGGATGTTGCGGTCGGACAGACAGCAACCGTCGTCAAGATTCACGGCGAGGGTGCACTGAAAAGACGCATTATGGACATGGGAATTACCAAGGGGACAGAGATTTATGTCCGCAAGGTGGCTCCGCTGGGAGATCCGGTTGAGGTAACCGTGCGCGGCTATGAGCTCTCACTCCGGAAAGAGGATGCAGACATCCTGGAGATGGCCTGAGCATCGAATGGAGCAGTGAGTGAATATGCCTGCAAGCAGCGGGTTCACGTTG
>CAVBQH010000240.1:0-3699 GCA_963597485.1 Acutalibacteraceae bacterium | reverse complement strand
GTAAAGTATCAGCGACCAAACATCTACTCTCAAGAAAGGATCCAGGATGACTTCAGCTGATACAGTATGCAGAAAACTGCGTCGTGTCAAGAACTGCGTTGTAGAAGACTCCTGCGATATCTACAATGCTAGTACATCGTTTGCAAAATAACTGGCCTAATAACGCAGAACTTTTTTCCGAGGGTGCGTGTTGCTCATCTTCGTGGGGCATGCACCCCCACAGATAAAAAAAGGGGAGGAGCCCCGTGAAATCCATTGCAAAATCTTCAATGTATAAATTAACACACCTCTTCGGTGCAGCGCGTGCCAATCCTGCGTCAGCTGGCAAGAGTTTATGTGCGGGTTTTCCGCGGGATTCCACTGATCGCACTGCTGTATCTGATCTTCTTCGGACTGCCGTCTGTCAGCCATCCTGACCATTGTGCAAAGAATTCTGGAGAAGAAGGTGAGCTGGCAGCGCTGAAGCGATATACCCTATACATATCAGGAGGAGGGCGGCAGAATGAGCACATTTGCAGCAGTAGGCTATTATGAAGGCCGGGAGCATCGGATCAACACTGCAAAATTCGATCCGGAAACAGGAATCTATTCCGGCAAGATCCACCATGCGCTGGTATGGCCGGAGACAGATGCGGAAAAGAAACAGGAACTGACGGACGGGCCGCGAGTCATGTTCGCAGGACACAGCTTCACCGGCCTGTGGGACAGTGCTTATTACTATCTGCGAGAGCTGGCACGGGATGCCGGAATCCGACTGCATATTGCCTACAGCTACTGGGGCGGCACAGGAATTGCCCATTATGCCGGCCTGGTGCCCGGCTGTGAGGAAAGAGCGGAGCAGGCCGACCGCGTATTCGCAGCAAACGATCATTACGATTACTGCATCTTCGCGGGGAACAGTGATGAAGCCGTGGCGACTGCCAGCGGCCGCGTCGGAGCAGAGGATTACAGCCAGCGGGAGAGGATGCTGGAGGGCGCCCATATTTTGGCAGGAAAGGCGACGCAGAAGGGTGCCGAAACCATTCTGTGGGTTCCGCAGGCATATCGCTACGGCTTTTTCTATGATCAATGCAGAAAACCGGCCGCCCCCGGCAATGTAGGGGCTACCGTGAATATCGACGGCAGAGCCTACACCTACACGATGGATAATCGTCAATTTACAGACGCGAACCTTGCGTGGTATCGCAGGATGGCTACTTCCATCGGAGGCGGCTGCAGGATTGCACCGGTTGCCGACGTCTATCGGAAGATGCTCACCGATTATCCGGAGCTGGTGAACCCGTATCTTCCGTTGGGGACAGAATGCGGGGATATGGGGCATCAAAACAATCTGGGTAACTACATTGGCGCCTGCGTCCTCTTCGGCCTGATCCTCGGACGGAGCCCGGAAGGTCTTGGTATTCCGGCGTCCCATACCTTCGGAATGCCCGGAGGCGCAATCACACCGGAGCAGGCCGCCGTGATCCAGAAGGAGGCCTGGAGAAGTCTCCTTTCAGAGAATTGAGACAAGTCGAAAGGCCGTGCGATTTTTTAGCGAATTGAATTGTCAGAGCCGTACGCGGTTACCGCATACTAGTACATCGAAGAGCTCAGCTTTTTCAAAATTTCCGTATCCGCCGGGCAGAAATCATACTTCGAAATCTCGGCAGGGGTAATCCATTGGATATCGACATGCTCCAACTTCTGCGGAACCCCTTCTGCAATCTCAGCATTAAAGAGAGTAAGGTGTATTGTTATATCAGGGTATTCGTGAATAACATCCATAAAAACCGAACCGACACGAAGTTTTACGGCAAGTTCCTCCCGGCATTCGCGAATCAGCGCCTGTTCCTTTGTCTCTCCGGGTTCGACTTTGCCACCGACAAATTCCCAGAGAAGCCCCCTTGCCTTATGCTCAGGGCGCCGGCAAATCATGAATTTATCATTGTCCCATATAAGGGCTGCAACCACGTCTGTCATCGTGTTTCTCCTTCACTTTATAAGACCGAAGTCATATTGCAGATAATCCGGAAGTTCGAATTCCATATGGATGTCAAACAGCAATGTTCCTTTTGGATTCTCCGTCTTTCTCGGGTTCTTCATAACGCCTTCACCAACATACGTAAACGGCATTACAATCCCATTCTCAGACTCAACCTTCCGAATGAACACATACGCTCGTTTACTGTTAATAAGCTCCGCCTGCTGCTTCTCATTGAGCCCCGCCTCACATTCCCACTGGAAAAGGTCTGGCTGAAGGAACTTGTCCTTGTAATTCAGATGCTCCTGCACACCTGCATCCTTCTTGATGGACGCAAAAATAACGACCTCCCCGCCATACACATAGGTGCCCTTCATGGTATATCCGGGATTTTGCAAAAGCTTCAGCTGAACCTGGTCCATGCGATAGCTTTGCCAGAGCTTGAAGCCCGTCTCATTGCCGTAATCGGCAGCGTAGCGGGTAAGACCAAATTCCAACAGGTCGTCAATATACTCCATGAACTGGTCATCCAGCGTAACATTCGTAAGGACACAGTTTTCACCGTCAACTGCTAAAAAAGGTTTTTTCCCATTTTTCTCTTCCAGAATATATTTCAAGGCATGCTCCAGCTGGTCATGCGTATAATCTGCGATTGCCTCTGACAGCCTTTTCTCTATCTCGGACAGTCGGGTAACGCCGTGAATCACGCTGTCAAAAATCAGATACTCGTGCTGCCGTACAAGCGGAAGCATCTTAGAAAGATCATCCGCAAAGGCAATCTGTCTTTCTGTAAATACGGGAAGGAGCTTTGCATCCTCATCATTGTTCCCTAAAATTCCGTGAAGGAAATTATAGTAGGAAGCGCATTTCTTTCCTCCGATTTTGACACTCATGAAACGTAATAAATCAGGCGCGCAGTCGTTGTTGAGATAGTCCATACGTCTTGGGTAGGATTCTGCGCCAATATACCTCCGAAAATTATAATAATCCTGTTTGAGATACCCAAGGCTGTTGAAGTTTTCACGCTCAATAAAACCAATGATTTCTTCTTTACTCAAATCATCAATGTGAATCTCCACGCCATAATCGCTAAGGCCGATTGCCTTGAAATCATCCTGAACAAGAGACTTCATCAGCCGCTTTTCAAGCACGAAATTCTCTGCAAGTGATGAAAGTGCGAAGGCAATCTGTACGCTTCTTTTATAGCTGTTCCCTATAAAGTCCAGCACAGTGACATACTGCTTGTTGTCATATTTACGCAGGCCTCGTCCGAGCTGCTGAATGAATATTGTGGAGGATTCCGTCGGGCGAAGGAACAGTACCATGTTGACTCCCGGAATATCAACACCCTCGTTGAGAATATCCACAGTAAACAGAATCTCAAGCTCTTTTTCATCGCTCTGCAGGTCGTTATAGGCACGGATCCGCTCCCCGACATCGTTTCTCCCCGTAAGATATGACGTTTTATAATGCGCACTCATCATCTCGCACATTAGGCGAGCATGGGTGACATTTCGGCAAAAGGCAAGTGCCTTCAATTTTCCTTGCGGACGATGCTTTTCAATTTCCCGGGCGACAAATTCACCGTGCTCCGCCGTCGCCAGCTGTGCCACCATTTTACGCTCCTCACTTTTCGTAAGGCCGTAGTTGATCAACGCATCGCGGATCCCGTAATAGTGAAACGGCACCACAAGATCGTTAATAATGGCATCACGCAGTCGAAGCTCATATGGGACGTT
>CAVBQH010000239.1:0-3704 GCA_963597485.1 Acutalibacteraceae bacterium | reverse complement strand
GAGCTTGGCAACCCGAAAGGTCTTGACAAGCGGCCATTACATATCAGTTACAAAATATGGGCGATACTGATTATCTCACACGAAAAAATCCCCCGCTTGCGTGCATGCGGGGGATTTGCTGATATTCAGATACTCTTTCAGAGCCCATTCGGATACTGCCGACCGGCAGTAAGCGATTACTTGATAAACCCAACCTGGCTGCTGATCAAGGCAACCTGCTCATCCTTCTTCTTGTTGTACTCCACCTTCTTCTCTTCAAAATAATTCTTTCCATAGGAATCGATGGAGACGATCAGCGGTCCGAACTCCTTTACGTGGCAGTGCCACAGCGTCTCCGGCATACCAAGGTCCTTCCACTGTGCCTCGACAATTTCCTGTACCTCAACCGCTGCCACCACGGCATTCCCGGCAGGGAATACACAGTGAATGGCACCGAAATCCTTGCAGGCCCTTTCCGTATTTTCCTTCATGCCGCCCTTGCCGACAATCACGCGAACACCGGTGGTCTGCACGAATTCGTACTCAAACTTCTCCATGCGCATGGAGGTTGTGGGTCCTACAGATACCATCTCGTACTTGTCCTCGCCCAGCGGACGGATAATGGGACCCGCATGAAGAATTGCCGCATTCCGTACGTCCACAGGAATCTCCCTGCCCTCCTCTACCACGCGGCGATGTGCAACGTCGCGACAGGTTGTAATGTCGCCGTCCAGATACACAATGTCACCGATATGAATATCCTTCAGATCCTCCGCTGATACCGGAGTCACCAAAACCTTTTTGCCGTCTCTCATTTCAACTGCCATTGCTCTTACTCCTTTCTCACATCTGCTTAAGCCGAAGCAAAACAGATCTCGCATTCCGCGTCAGATTTCCTTACCGCTTCCCCTTATTTTTCTTCCTTGTACTCAAAGCCGGTATGCGTGTCGATGGTAAAGTTCAGATCCTTATCAAACACAATGTGTCCTCTTCTGTGGCTCCAGCAGCCCACATTCACCGCCACGCCGATGGCAGACGGATGGCGGGCTGTATTCTCAATATTCACTCCCATAACGGAGTAATTACCGCCCATTCCCTGCGGTCCCAGTCCAATGGCATTGATACCGTCCTCCAGAAGACGTTCCATCTTGGCAGCGTTCGCATTGTCATTGTGCGAACCGATGGGACGCATCAGTGCCTTCTTGGAATTCATGGCCGCTGTCTCCACGGAGGTGCCTACACCGACACCTACCAGCAAGGGCGGGCAGGCATTGAGTCCATAGCTTGTCATGCGGTCCAGGACGAATTTCGTCACGCCCTCGTAGCCTTCGCCGGGCATCAGAACGGTTGCATTGCCGGGAAGTGTGCAGCCGCCGCCCGCCATGTAGGTATAGATTTCGCACCGGTCGGAATTCGGCACGATGTCCCACCATACCGTCGGCGTTCCCTTTCCGACGTTCTTCCCTGTATTGTATTCATCGAAGGTTTCCACGGAATTATGGCGAAGCGGCGTGGCAAAGGTCGCCTGTACGACAGCTTCCTTCAGCAGCACCCCCAGATCGTCGATCAGAGGAAATCTTGTTCCGCACTTTACCCAGAACTGCAGAACACCGGTGTCCTGACATGACGGGCGGTTCAGCTTCATCGCCAGCTCCTGATTTCGGAACATGGTGTCATAGATTACCTTGGTCATCGGGGATGTTTCCTTGTCTCGCAGCTCCTGGAGCTTCTGAATGACATCGTCCGGGAGCTTCTTGGCTGTGTAACCCACAAACTGTGCCATGATATCCGTCAGCTTTTTAACCTGTACTTCATTTGACATAATAACTACCTCCATCTTTGCTCTGCTTTTGTTGTAGTTGTTGCTGTATAAATCCCAGACAGCGGTGCGCAGCTGCCGGTTTTTGTGTTCTCTGTGCAAACAGGTATGATCGCTTTAGCACCTGCTGCATTTCAACCTGCCCCAATTTGTTCCTCACGGATAGAACGGAAAGGCAATGGGCAGAATGATCATACTGATTACGTTTGCAATAATGATCAGCGGCATTCCCGATTTCACATAATCGATAAACCTGTATCCGCCTGCACCGACCACCATGGTATTGGCCGGCATACCGATGGGCGTAGCATAGGCGCAGGAGCCTCTGATCACGCAGGCCATATCGTTTGCTGTTGATTGCTATATCATAGGCGAGGGTATGTATAATGTACATTTGATATACTTGACGTCAGTATAGGTTTTTCCTATGCTGTATGATATGCACTTCCAGTAATGCGAAGGGAAACAGAAAAGGCGGAGCAGTCAATTGCAACCAGCTCCATAAGCAGCAGATGCTGCGAACCTGCGTAATCAGAAGGGGAAAGACTATGACTTTAACTCAGCTGGAGTATTTTTGTGCGGTCTGCCGCTATCACAGCATCACCAGGGCAGCCGAGTCCTTGTTCGTATCACAGCCCACCATCTCAGCCTCCATTCGGGATCTTGAGAAGGAGTTCCACCTGCGCCTGTTCAACCATGGACGGAACCGAATTCTCCTGACCAAGGATGGAGAGGCCTTCTACCAGAAGGCAGAGGCCATTCTCCGACAGACCCAGGAGCTGTATGCTGATTTTTCGTGCATCGAGGACAATCGGCCGCCGCTTCGCATCGGCATCCCGCCGATGATCAGCACCGTTTTCTTTCCGCGCGTCACAAACCTCTTCCAGGAAAAATACAATGTCCCCGTCCAGCTCCTAGAATACGGATCGCTGCGGGCCCGTACGCTTCTGGACGCCGAGCAGCTGGACGTTGCCATGGCGAATCTGGATTTCTATAACCTTGAAAAGTACAACAGCTTTGTCATGATGGAGGATCGCTCGGTGTATTGTGTTGCCAAAACGCACCGATATGCGAAAGAGTCGGTTATTACTACAGATATGTTAAAAGACGAACCCATCATATTGTTCAATGCGGATTCGGTACACACGCAGACCGTGACCACCCGGCTTCGTTCTTCCGGAATCACTCCGCGTATTCGTATGTACTGCAGTCAGCTGGTAACAGTACTCAACTGCGTCCGCGGAGGAGACTGCGGCGCATTTCTCTATTCCAGCATCGGTGTCAACCCCCGTGATTTTGTAGAAATCCCTCTTGACCCGGAGATCACCACGCGGTTCGGCATTATCTGGAAAAAAGGGATTTTTGTTCCCGACCAGCTGACTAAATTTGTCGAATTTGTGCAGCACTATGATGTAACGCCATACCTGCCGCAGCAGGGCGTATCACAGCAGCATCAGCAGCGTTCCGCCCACGATCAGCACTAAGCCCAGCAGCGCCTTTTTGGAAAGTCGTTCGCCGAAGACAACCGCCGAGAAGCCGATTGACACCAGAATGCTCAGCTTATCAATGGGAACCACCACACTGGCAAGGCCGTCCTGCAGCGCCCTGTAGTAGCACAGCCACGACGCACCGGTTGCCAGACCGGACAGGCAGATAAAGCCCAGCTCCTTTCCCGGGATTTCCCTCAATGTGTGCTGCTTGCCCTTGATGAATACGATCAGCCAGGCCATAATCAGCACGACACCGGTGCGAATTGCCGTTCCGAGGTTGGACTCTACACCGTCAATGCCGATTTTGCCCAGAATCGAAGTCAGCGAAGCAAAAACAGCGGAGAGCACCGCATACAACAGCCAGCTCTTCTTCTCCTGTTTATCCTTGTCCGCGGCCTTTTTCTCGATCATCAGGA
>CAVBQH010000238.1:0-3719 GCA_963597485.1 Acutalibacteraceae bacterium | reverse complement strand
CTGAAGGTCCAGACCCGTAACCTGATTTGGATAATGCCAACGTAGGGATATATGTGATTTTGTGATGCAGATATACCATTTAGTTGGTGTGTCTGCATTTTTATTTAGGCTGGTTATTTAAAAATCGATGCACTGGCACCGGATTGGCGCTGCGAAGCAGAAAATCCCTTGTGGCGCGGCTGCAGGTGGGTTCTCATGTTATATCTTCTCTTGATTTGTCTGGCCAGGCAAAAGCGGCAGATCGGGGGCACCACCTTCCGCCGCTATAGAAAAGTGATGCGTATGAAAGGAGATTATCATGTCTACAGCATTAACAAATGCAGGCGTTGCTGCCTGCGAAGGCGCCGGTGTTCAGGAGAATCTGCAAACCGGAACCGGCGTTACGTCAACTATGGAAAAACAGGCGTATACCACCCAGATGGATGCCGCCAGAAAAGGCATCATAACAAGAGAAATTCAGACGGTTGCGGAGAAAGAGCATCGCACCGCTGAGGACATCCGAATGCTCGTGGCGGAGGGAAAGGTTGCAATTCCGGCTAACCGGCATCATAAGTGCCTGAATCCGGAGGGCATCGGCAGCATGCTCCGCACGAAGATCAATGTGAATCTGGGCATCTCCAGAGACTGCAAGGATTACGACATTGAAATGCAGAAGGTGATGAGCGCGGTGAACATGGGGGCGGAGGCTATCATGGATCTGTCGAGCCATGGGAACACGCAGCCTTTCCGGACAAAGCTGACGTCGGAATGTCCGGCGATGATCGGTACGGTACCGATTTATGACAGCGTAATTCATTATCAAAGAGATCTTGCATCTCTTACTGCGAAGGATTTCATTGATGTGGTGCGGCTCCACGCAGAGGACGGCGTGGACTTCGTGACGCTGCACTGCGGCATTACCCGCAAGACCATCGAGCAGATCAAGAAGCACAAACGGAAGATGAACATTGTGAGCCGCGGCGGTTCGCTGGTGTTCGCCTGGATGTCCATGACCGGTGAGGAGAATCCGTTCTATGAGTATTTTGACGAGATTCTGGACATCTGCGAGGAGCATGATGTGACCGTTTCACTGGGCGATGCCTGCCGGCCCGGCTGCCTTGCGGATGCTACGGATGTCTGTCAGATTGAAGAGCTGGTGCGGCTCGGCGAGCTTACAAAGCGCGCCTGGGCGCACAACGTCCAGGTGATGGTCGAAGGACCGGGACACGTGCCGCTGGATCAGATTGCAGCCAATATGAAGGTGCAGCAGACCATTTGTCAGGGCGCTCCCTTCTATGTACTGGGACCGCTGGTGACGGACATCGCACCGGGATACGATCACATTACATCAGCCATCGGCGGTGCGGTTGCCGCCATGAGCGGAGCTGCATTCCTTTGCTATGTGACACCGGCAGAGCACCTGGCACTGCCGAACGTGGATGATGTTAAGCAGGGTATCATTGCCAGCAAAATCGCGGCCCATGCCGCTGATATTGCCAAGGGTATACCGGGCGCCCGTGACATTGACGATAAAATGGCCGATGCCAGAAGAGTGCTGGACTGGGACGCACAGTTTGCCTGTGCACTGGATCCGGAGACGGCAAGAGCCATTCGCGACTCCCGAAGCCCGGAGGACGATCATGCCGAAGCCTGCTCCATGTGCGGCAAATTCTGCGCCGTCCGCAGCATGAACAAGGCCCTGGCCGGGGAGTATATTGATATCCTGTAGCGAATCCGTTTCAATAAATCACTAAAAAATTGCTTGTTTTATCAAAAAGTCCCTTGAAAAAGTTGCGATCTTTAACAGAAAGTCCCTTGGAAAAGTTTCTTTTTCGTAGTGTACTGTGTGCAGATAGCTGGAGGTGGATTTTGTGATTCGGTACCGGGGCGAATGCACACTTGTGGAGGTAAAGGCGGCGACCGGCAACATCAAGAGCACAAAAACTATTTTGAATCATCCGGAAAAATACCATGTAAACAGCGCAATTAAACTGGGGGACTACAATGTGGGTCGCATGGGGCAAGTGCTGACGCTTCCACTGTATATGGTATTTTTGCTGCAGACAATGTAGAGCCTGCACTGATTCGCCGAACTTCAAGAAGATTATCGCGCATCTGCCGGAAACGGCAGATGCCTTTTTGTTTTATGAACTTGATAGTTGTACGGATTTTTGCCATCATGGGAGCAAGAGCTGATTGGAAATACAAGGGGATAATCGGCATGGAAAGGAGCTCGTAGATGGCTCGGAAAATCAGTCTGTTAAACCCGGCGGACACAGAACTGCAGACGCAGACGCTATCGGACGAAACGGTACATGATCTGGGGATGGACAGCATCCTGAAGGCGGTGACGCCGAAGGAGCAGGAGCAGAACATGATTCTGCAGATTATGTCCCGGATGACTTTGGACCCGGCTGTAACGGCATACCGGTGTGCTGTGTTCGACGATATCTATAAGCATCCCGGGATGCGCGAGGAGATGTTGAAAATTCTCGATCAGATCAATTTCCTGCGGGATTACGGAACCATCCGGCGGGAGTTTGAAGAGAACTCTACGATCTGGGATTTGCTGCATCGGCTGGATGATATGATGGATTATATCCGCTGCGTCCGGGCAATTTATGAGTGTCTGTCTGCTGCAGATCTGCACTCGGAGGGCCTGCTGCGGCTGAAGGATCATGTGGATCAGATCTATCATGATCATGGGTTTGAGGAGCTGACGAAGGATGTCTCCCAAATGAAGGCTGACACATCAACACTCAAGAGCGTTACGGTGGGAATCAACCTCAACGAGCGATTTGAGGCAACGGGAATTGGACTTGTGTCTGTGAATGACCGTGCCTTTACCAAGTCAGGGGCACTCAGCAATTTCTGCGAACGTCTGTCCGGGAAGGATGCCATTCAGGAGGGGACGCAGTGGAAGGAAAATTATCGCTTCCACCCATTCGGTGCGAATGCCTCGCAGATATCGGCCTCCATGGAAAAGGCAGCGAGGATGAAGACTCCTATGCCGGGAATCGCAGCCATTCCGCAGGGAGATGCGACCGGGGATATTACCTCTTACATGGACCGCGTCACCAACCATATGCTGAGCATCCTGGTAAAGCGGCTGAGGGATATGCTGAACCGCTACGTATCGGTAACAATAACCGATATTACGGATCTGATCCCGGAGTTTGTTTATTACATTCGATGGGCAGAGTATCTCGAGAAGCTCACGGCGCGCGGAATGCATTTCTGTAAGGCGCAGCTTGCAGAAGAGCCAGTACAGGACCGGGTTATGCACGCAAAGGGAATCTATAATCTAAAGCTCGCCTCCGCTGTCTGTGAGCATGGAGAGACCATTGTTGCCAATGATCTGGAATTTGATGCGCCGCGCAGGGTCTATCTGCTGACAGGAGCGAATCGCGGCGGCAAGACCACCATCACGCAGGCGGTAGGACAGCTGTTCTTCCTGGCGCAGGGTGGAATATATGTTCCGGGAGATGCGTTTTCCTTTCATCCGGTGGACGGCATATACACGCATTTTCCTGCTGATGAAGATAAGACAATGGACCTGGGAAGGCTGGGAGAGGAATGCAGCCGGTTTCGGGAAATTTACGGAAAGGCGACGCGTGAGAGCCTTCTGCTCCTCAATGAGACCTTTTCTACGACCTCCTTTGAGGAGGGGTATTTCATTGCGAGAGATTCGATCCGCGCCATTTTAAAAAAGGGGATTCGCACCATCTACAACACGCATA
>CAVBQH010000237.1:0-3740 GCA_963597485.1 Acutalibacteraceae bacterium | reverse complement strand
CGGATGGATGTCCGGATCAGGGGCCTTGCGAGGCCTCGGTGCTTGCGAGGCGTCCCCCAGATCGGACACCTCCGCCAGGACCCGTCTCCGACAGGTACATGATACAGCAACGAAAGGAATACGATGTCAAAAGCAGGATTTGCGGCGATTGTGGGCCGCCCGAATGTCGGAAAATCCACATTGATGAACACTCTGATCGGGCAGAAGATCGCGATCACCTCCTATAAGCCCCAGACCACGAGAAATCAGATCCGTACTATCTACAGTGATGAGAACGGGCAGGTAGTCTTTCTGGATACGCCCGGCATCAATCAGGCCAAGGATAAGCTGGGCGACTACATGCTGCGGGCAGCGGAGTCCACATTGAAGGAGGTGGACCTGATTCTGTGGCTGGTGGAGCCGCGGGCGAATCTGAAGGAGGAGGACCTTGCGGTGCTGGCCCGTGTCGCTGCTGCGGGACGACCTGTGATCCTCTGCGTCACCAAGACGGACAGTGTGAAAAAGGCGCAGCTCCTCCCGGTTGTTGCCGCCTATGCGGACGCCTGGAAACAGGAAACCGGGCAGGAGCTTACCGATATCATCCCCATCAGCTCCCGGCAGCGCACCGGGCTGGACGATCTTCGTACTACCATCTGGAACCGCCTTCCGGAAGGGGCACCCTTCTATGATCCGGAGCAGGTCACAACACAGACCGAGCGGGAGATTGCGGCTGAGATGATCCGCGAAAAGGTCCTTCGCTATGTAAATGAGGAGGTGCCGCACGGCATCGCTGTACAGATCAACCGCATGAAGCTGCGAAAGGGCGAGAGCCTGATCTGCGATATCGACGCCGATATTATCTGCGAGCGGGAGAGTCACAAGGGCATCATCATCGGTGCCGGCGGCCAGATGCTCAAGAAAATCGGTACCGCGGCCAGAATTGATATTGAGAACATGATCGGAGCCAAGGTGAATCTGCGCCTTTGGGTCAAGGTTCGAAAGGGCTGGAAGGATGACCAGAACGCACTGCGCAGCTATGGCTATAATCTGAAGGATCTAGGATGAGCCGGCAACCCTATACAGAGGTTACTGCTATGGTCATCGGCACTGCGCCCGTTGGCGAGAATGACCGCCGCGTTGTGCTTCTCACCAGAGAGCTGGGGAGGATCAGCGCCTTTGCCAAGGGGGCAAGGCGGCCGAATTCCTCCCTGGTGGCAGCCACGGACCTGTTCGTCTTCGGAGCCTTTCGGCTCTATGCCGGCCGGGATTCCTACACGCTGGTCGAGGTTGCGCCGCAGAATTATTTTCCCTGGTTTCGAACGCACATTGAGGAGGCACTTCTGGGACAGTATTTCTGCGAGGTCCTGGAATATTGCACCAGGGAAAACAACGACGAGTCGCAGCTCTTGCTCCTTTTGTATCAGACGCTTCGCGCCCTGGAATCGGAGAAATTCTCCGCGCGGCTGGTGCGCGCCGTGTTCGAATTAAAGACTGTGACCGTAGAAGGAGAGCTCCGGGAACCGAATGAGAAAAGCTATTCCCAAGCTGCCGTTGCTGCTTTTCATCACATTGTGACAAGCTCTATCGGGAAGCTCTACACCTTTACACTGGACGAGGGACCGGAAAAGGAGCTGGCCCAGCTGGCCGCGCGCAGCATGAACTACGCATTTGAAAGACACCGCTTCAAGAGCCTGGAGATCCTGGACACTATGTTTACAGCCTCGTGCAATCAGGAAAAAGGGCCAGTTAGTTAGGTTGGTTATTTAAAAGCCTGGACCCTTGCTAACAAACCAAAAAAAGTATAGAGTAGTTCGTTGTGTGTCATGTGGGAGTGAGGCAAATGGAAACGAAGAAAACGGCGCATCGTCCGAAAAATGCTCGAGCGGCCGGTCCGAAGCGGGCAGCACCCGCCAAAGGATCCTCCGGGAGAAAACCGGCGGCCCCAAATACGGCCAGGAAGGGTACGTCCGGAACAGCGGGGAAGAAATCACCCCGGCGCAGCAATGGCGCTCGTTCCGGCAAATCTTTTAAGAGGAAGCTCCGCTATTACAAGAGAAAGCTTCGGCAGGCGGCGGTTCTGGCAGCAGGACTGGCGGTTGCGGCAGGTGTTTTGCTTGCGGTGCGGGCGGTGACAAGGGGGCTTGGTCCGGAGGAGCAGACGAGCTCTGCCATTGAATTTCGGCGAAACGGGAGCATTGTGGTCACGTCGGTGGAGACACTGGACCAGGATTATTACGATGAGGCGGAGCTGAAAAAGACCATACGGGACGCCGTCAGTGCATATAATGAAGCAAACGGCGGCGGTGTGAAGCAAAACTCCTTTTCGGTGACGGATAGTACAGCCCGACTGGTCATGACCTACGATTCCGCAGAGGATTATGAGCGCTTTAACGACACAACACTGTATGTGGGAACCGTGCAGGGCGCCAGAGACGAGGGCTATGATTTTGCATCGATTATGTCCAGCGTCAGCAATGCCGATTCCTCGAAGATTCTGAATGAAGCAACGCTGGAACAGCTTCCGGATAACGGAGCGATCATTCTGACCGAGCAGGCAGACGTTGTGACGAACAAGGACATCCTGTATGCAACACCGAATCTGGGCGTGACGGATGCAACGCATGCGTCTGCGATCGGAACCATCAGCAGCGAGTCTCCGGCAATTATCATATTAAAGTGAACATTGAACTGAATATAGAACTGAAAGGAAAGAGATTATGGAAAAATCAATGGACAAGATCGTAGCCCTCTGTAATGCCCGCGGCTTTATCTATCCGGGCTCGCAGATTTACGGCGGACTCTCCAATACCTGGGACTACGGAAACCTTGGCGTAGAGCTTAAGAACAATGTGAAAAAGGCCTGGTGGCAGAAATTCGTGCAGGAATCTCCGACCAATGTCGGCGTTGACTGCGCTATTCTCATGAATCCCAAAACCTGGGTGGCGTCCGGACATCTTGCTGGCTTTTCGGATCCTTTGATGGACTGCAAGGCCTGCGGCGAGCGTTTCCGCGCCGACAATCTGATTGAAGATTATGCTAAAGAGCACGAGATGACGCTGGATTCCTCGGTGGACGGCTGGTCCAACGATGAGATGATGAGCTTCATCAATAAGTTCAAGGTGGCCTGCCCCTCCTGCGGCCAGTTCCACTGGACAGATATCCGTCAGTTCAACCTGATGTTCAAGACCTTCCAGGGTGTTACGGAGGATTCCACCAACACGATTTACCTTCGCCCGGAGACGGCACAGGGCATCTTTGTAAATTTTAAGAATGTACAGCGGACATCGAGAAAGCACCTGCCGTTTGGTATCTGCCAGATCGGTAAGTCCTTCCGCAACGAGATTACGCCCGGCAACTTTACCTTCCGTACCCGTGAGTTCGAGCAGATGGAGATGGAATTCTTCTGCAAGCCGGGAACGGATCTGGAGTGGTTTCAGTACTGGAAGGATTATGCGTGGAAGTGGCTTTTGTCCCTTGGCCTTAAGGAGGAGCACCTTCGTTTCCGCGATCATGCCAAGGAGGAGCTGGCCTTCTATTCCAAGGCAACCTCGGATATCGAGTACACCTTCCCCTTCGGCGGCTTCGGCGAACTTTGGGGAATTGCAGACCGCACGGATTACGACCTTTCCCAGCACCAGAAGGTATCCGGCGAGGATCTCACTTATTTTGACGAGGATAGCAAAGAACGCTACATTCCGTATGTTATCGAGCCGTCCCTTGGGTGTGACCGTGTGACACTGGCGTTCCTGTGCGAGGCATAC
>CAVBQH010000236.1:0-3742 GCA_963597485.1 Acutalibacteraceae bacterium | reverse complement strand
TATTGCTTGTTGGAACGAGAAAGTTCCTGAAAAATGTATTCGGTTTTGAAGGCACGGATGTGCGAAGCTTCTCCAGTATTCTGGAGAGGCTTTTTTTGTATTCTTTTCGTAATGTTGCAGTGCAAACGGGGAGACGTTGGAATAAATCAGGCGACGAAAGAGACTTGCCTGCGCCTGCCCGTGCAGCCGTTGTACGGAATTGGACAGTAAGTAGTGCGAAATTCTCATAATAATCATATTGAAATACTAGGAATAAAGAGCTATGATGTATGAAATCAAAACAACATAAGACTACAGAGTGGAGAATATATGGCACAGAACATCTTATTTCGAGAATATGGAGTACAGGATTATATTGATATTGCAGAACAGGCGGCTGCCTGGACGAAGGCCTATGAAGTGAAGGCCCCGGACGGCAAGTACTGGGTACAGAGTCCGGATTCGGAGGAGGACTTTTCGGACTATCCCATGCTGATTGAGAAGGCACTGTACGGCGGATCCGCCGGAATCGGACTCTTCTTCCTTCGCTTGTATCAAGTGACAGGCAAGGAAGAGTACCTCGCCGATGCAAAGGCTGCGGCTGATCATATTATTGCAACCGATGAGGGAGTCAGCTTCTATCAGAACATCTTAAACGCGCAGAACCAGGAGACCGATAAGCTGATTCACGTCAAGAACATGCCCGGCTGGAAGATCGGCTTCTACAATGGTCCGACGGGCGGTGCCTATCTGGCACTGAAGCTCTATGAGGTGACGGAAGAAGAATCGTACAAGACTTATGTCATAAAGGCCGCGGACGATCTGCTTGCCGCAGCAACAAGGGATGCGGAAGGTCTTCACTGGAGTGAGCAGAATGACTTCTGCGGAGACGCCGGATTTGTCACAGTTCTGATTTCTACGTGGAAGGTGAGCGGGGACAGTAAATATCTAGAAGCTGCAAAAGACTTCGGAGATTTTCTGCTGAAGAAATGCCAGCCGGCACCCCATGGCGGACGGTATTGGAACGTCGTTGACCTTACCATCATTGATTTTCCGGAGGATGTCTTCTGGGTCAACATGGCGCACGGGACCTCCGGCATTGGCTTTGCATACACCATTCTTTATAAAGCAACCGGCGACAAACGTTATCTGGATGCCGCCATCGATGCAGCTAAATATATAGAAGGAATTGCTGTCGGCGACGAGGATGCCGTCCTGATCCCCTATCTGGACAGCTTAGAGCGTGGACCGTCCACGGAGTTCTACTATCTGAGCCAGTGTCATGGACCTGCGGGAACATCTATCTTGTTCCAGGCACTTTATCAGATTACCGGAGAGCAGGAATACCTGGACTGGACGAAGCGGATGTCGCGCGGAATCATCCGAGCCGGTGCACCGGAAAACTTTTCACGGGGATATTGGCCAAGTCAGGCACTGTGCTGCGGAACGCCTGGAATCCTCGAGCACTTTGTATCGGTTTATCGGATATCCGGCGATGAGGAATTTCTGGAATATGCAAAGCGCGCGGCGAGAGTGGTGATCGGCCAGTCCTTTGTGGCGGATAAGCCGGGAGATATTTATAAGCAAAAGCTCCAGCGGAACTGGTACGGCAGCTGGTGGCGCACCATACCGCAGAATGTCCACAGCTACACAGGCCTATATATCGGAACTACCGGCAATGCCTGGACGCTGCTCTCACTTGCAGAGGTCTTAGAGCACAAAAACTGGATCCAGACGATTGAATACAACTACTTTGACTGAGGCGGTCAAAGCGTAATTCGCACATTACAACGTATCGAATGATGCGAGCTGACGCTGCTTTGATATACACGAGTTTGATAACAGGCAGTGTTTCAAGACGGTATTTTAAGAAGCGATGTAACAGCATCCGCGAATAGGAGGTATACATCATGGCTGAGAGAAAAATTTATCATTCCATTGCAGAGCTGACAGGAGAGACACCCCTGGTGGAGCTCACCAATTTTGAAAAGGCACACGACCTTCCGGCATCGGTGCTGGCGAAGCTGGAGTATTTTAATCCGTCCGGATCGGTCAAGGACCGGGCAGCGCTTGCCATGATTCTGGATGCGCAGGAAAGAGGACAAATTAAACCCGGCGATACCATCATGGACTTTAGCAGCGGCAATACCGGTATCGCTCTGGCGGCTTATGCCAATGCACTCGGATATCACTTTGCTGTTGTGCTGCAGCCCGGAGTATCCAAGGAGCGGACGCAGATCCTCAAGGCCTATGGAGCCATTTTCCTGGAATTCAAGGATATTCCGGGGGTTCCGGAGCTGATAGCTGAAAAGGGGCTTCAGTTTGATGCATTCTATGACCTTCTGCAGGCGTATGCGGATGAGAGAGGATGGTATTATATCAATCAGGGACGAAATCCTGCCAATCCGAACGCGCACATCGCAACCACAGGCCCGGAAATCTGGGCGGCCACGCAGGGCAAAGTGGACTATCTGGTGGCACTGGTCGGAACCGGCGGAACATTAATCGGTGTCGGAAGCTACCTTCGGAAACAGAATCCGAATATCAAGGTCATCGGTGTACAGCCGGCACCGGAATCGATCAAGGACAGCCGTTTCCCGGAGAGGAATACGCTGGATGGCGTGTTGGTCTTCGACGGAGTACCGGAAGAGAAGAGAATCCGGTATTTTGATGAGTTCGATTTTCAATATGATGAGGTGGTTGAGGTCAATGCGGATGATGCCTATGCGGTCGGACGGGAACTGGTGAAAACAGACGGCATTTTCCTCGGACAATCCTCGGCAGCGGCTGTCAAAGTGGCCGGAGATGTTGCAAAGCGTCCGGAGGCAGCCGGCAAGAATATCGTTGCCATTTGCGCGGACAATGCGTTTAAATATTTATCGACGAATATTTACAAGGAAGCGTAAAAGAGTTCAAGAAGAGACGGAGATAATGCGGTGGGAGCAGGCAAACACGCATCCTGGATACTTCCGGAAAGAGTACTGGACGAGGAAGGATATATCATCGATCAAGGCCATATGGGCGAAATCCCGTTTGGCTGGTTTTCGACGAGAGAGAAGGGATGCGGGTGGATTGCTGCCTACAATCTGCTGAAGCTAAGCGGCCGGCAGGAGCCGCCGCAAAGGGTCTGCCAAGAAGTCGAGCGGTATGGAATGCCCGGAAAGGCGCTGGGACAGGAGCTGGTTTGGCTCCTGGTATATCTGCGCCAAAAGGGATTCCATGTCCGCCTCTCCTTGCCCGGATATCGCGGATGCGAGGCACTTTTGCGGCAATACCCTACAGGCATCCTCATGTATGTCCATAAGAAAGGAGCACACTACGCAGCCTATCACGCCGTCGATGCCAGAACGGTGCATTTGTATAATGCAGTTTATCAGAAACGGAACCACATCATACCTCTCCGCACGTTTCTGAAGGAACACACCGTTTGGCATGGCTGCGTGATCATCGGCTGCCGGTGAAATATGATTGTCAATGACAGCCGTCACCAATGATCATCTCTGGAGCTGCTGAATCCATTTCAGAAGCTGATCCTCACGAAAACCGGAACGACTTGCTGCATCAGAAATGGACAGAATTCCGTCTTGAACCAAGGAGGCAAAGTCCTTCATTCGTTCTTCTTGTGCCTCTTTTATGCCTTCTTTCCGTCCTTCTTTCCGTCCCTCTTTCCGTCCTTCTTCCCGTCCTTCTTTCAGCCCTATTTCCCGGCCCTCTTTCCGACCTTCCTCGAGGCCTTCCTTTCGGCCAGCTGCCTGGGCATCTT
>CAVBQH010000235.1:0-3786 GCA_963597485.1 Acutalibacteraceae bacterium | reverse complement strand
AGATCGAGAGCCGTCCGATCCGTGACCGGAGCTTTGAGTACCGGTTTTTCATCGATTTTGAGGGCAATCTCCAGGACAGCGCAGTCCGCAATGCGCTGCGAGGACTTCGAGACGAGTCCAGAAACCTGAAGGTGCTGGGAAACTATTAAGCGCGGCGGACCCGTCGCGGAACAGGGAAGGCCACGCTGAATCCCTCAGCTGTGAGATGGCCGTACGGTCAATTGCAATTATGAAAGAGAGTGTGTCATGAATTCGTGTATTTTATATCGCATCGAGAATTGTCCCCTGTGGGACTGCATGAGTGAGGTCCTCTCGGGACTGCAGAATATGGCGGGCCTTGCCCGGGAAGAAAAGGACCATCTGCGAAGCAGACTGTATGACGCTGTTTATCTGCTTCTGAAGGAGGCCGGTGATAATGGCTTTTACGGCAACCTCTGGCACGATTACCTTACCAGCGTACTGGTTTCTCATGAGAACAGCTATTCCATTGCCTGCGAGCTGCGGGGTGATGTGGAAGGCAGCATCAATGACGCGGCACTGCATGACATCCGGGTTTTCCGTGAGTATTTTAACGCGGATTTAACACTCGCCGCACAGGAGCTTGATGTGCCGGAGTTATCTATAATACTGGATTATAAGCCGACGGGGCTTGGCAGCAGACTCTACAACACGAGAATCCGCGACCGGATCTGTACCCTGGCTAAGGAATTCGAGCAGGCAGAGGACGCGGCCGGCATGAAGGCGCTTCTGACACAGTTTTACAGAGAGTACGGTGTCGGGATGTTCGGCCTGCACAAGGCCTTCCGCATTGAACACGATGAGGCAGGGGAGCTGGCAGGAGAGACGCAGATCGTTCCGGTGAAGAATATCCTGCACGTGTACATGAAGGATCTGGTCGGCTACGAAATCGCCAAAAAGAAGCTGATCGAGAACACCGAGGCCTTTGTGGACGGTCGACCGGCCAACAACTGTCTGCTCTACGGAGAAGCCGGTACCGGCAAGTCCTCCAGCATCAAGGCCATTGCCAACGAGTACTATGAGAGAGGACTGCGCATCATTGAGGTCAGCCGGTATCAGTTCCGGGATCTGAATCATGTGATTGAACGGATTAAGAACCGGAATTACCGCTTCATTCTCTATATGGATGATCTTTCCTTTGAGGACAATGAGACGGAGTACAAGTATCTCAAGGCGGTCATTGAGGGAGGCCTGGAGAAAAAGCCCTCCAATGTTCTGATCTATGCCACCAGCAATCGCCGGCATCTGGTGCGTGAGAGCTTCCACGACAGAGACGGCGTGGAGATATCCGACAAGCACGGCGGAGATACGGTACAGGAGAAGCTTTCTCTTGCGAGCCGCTTCGGCGTTTCTATTTACTATGGAGCGCCGTCCTTTGAGGAGTATCATGAGATTGTCCGGGAGCTGGCAGAGCGCGCCGGAATCTGCATCGAGGAGAAGGAGCTCTCAAAGCTGGCAACCCAGTGGGAGATGCAGCACGGCGGCCTTTCCGGACGCACGGCCCAGCAGTTCATCGATCACCTGTTGGGAGCTAAGTGAAGTAAGTGCTCATACGCTTATTTGCTCGCCAAGCGACAGGGTGGCGGCAGGATGTCCGGGTTCGGGGCCTTGCGAGGCCTCGGTGCTTGCGAGCGTCTGAGAAAGGCTGATTTAATCAGCCTTTCTCAGACGCCTCCGGCAGATCGCACGGATTTGCAAAGGAAATTGCTGCTTCGCAGCGCAAATCCGGCGCGGGAAACGCTTTAATCAGCGTTTCCCTTATGCGAGCTTAGCACCGCTAGGTCCGAGGACGGAATCGCGAGATGTCCCCGAACCGGATACCTCCGCCAGGACCCGTCGCCGGCGAGATAAGCCTTGATTTACAGTAAGGAGGACGCGATGGCAATCCAGACCTTTGCAGCAATTGATGTAGGAAGCTATGAGCTGTGCATGGAAATCTTCGAGGTTTCCCGTGCCAGAGGCATCCGCGAGATCGATCACGTGGTGCGCAAGATTGACCTGGGGACCGACACCTATGCGACTGGCAAGCTAAGCCTCCACCACATTCAGGAGGTGCGGGACGTACTGAAGGAATACCGCAAAATCATGGATACCTACCGTGTGAGCGAGTACCGTGCCTATGGAACCTCGGCCATCCGTGAGATGACCAATGCGTCCATTATCCTCTCGCAGTGGGAGGAGGAGACCGGCATTCATATCGATGTCCTGACCAATTCGGAGCAGCGCTTTCTGGACTATAAATCCGTGGCGTACCGCGACCGGAATTTCGACCGCATTGTGGCAGAGGGGTGCGCGATTGTTGATATCGGCGGTAGCAGCCTTCAGATTTCCCTTTTTGAAAACGGGGTGCTCACCTCTACACAGAACCTGCGGCTGGGGGTGCTGCGTATCCGTGAACAGATCCGCCGGGTAGACGCCAGACGCACGCAAAGGGAACGTCTGATCGACGAGATTGTCAATTCACAGATGGAGGTCTTTACCGATCTGTATCTGGAGGGACGCAGCGTCCCGAACATCGTCATCATTGACGATTACATCTCTGCATTCATGGAGTCCAGAGGGCGGAGCGTCGCGGATGCGGGCGAGTTTCTTGAATTTGAAAAGCGCAGTACGCAGCGCACGACCTATGACATGGCAAGAGAGTACCGCATGACCGAGGACAGCATTTCGCTGATATCCATTTCGGCGATGCTGATGCGGGGCATCATTCATGCGCTTGGTGCGCAGCGCATCTATGCACCGGGTGTTACGCTCACCGACGGTATTGTGTATGAGTACGCCGAACGCAAAAAAATCCTCTCGCCCGGCCATGATTTTGAAGAGGACATCATCGCCTGCGCCAGGACGGTTTCCAGACGCTACCGCGGGAACGAGGCAAGAGGAAGATCACTGGATGATATTGCCATGAAGGTATTCGACGCGACGAAGAAGATTCATGGCCTCGGCAAGAGAGAACGGCTTTTGCTGCGCCTTGCCTGCATTTTGCATGACTGCGGCAAGTATGTATCGATTGCCAACGTGTCCGAGTGCTCCTACAACATCATTCTCCGTACGGAGATCATCGGTATCTCACACATCGAACGGGAGATTGTCGCGAACATCGTTCGCTTTAATCACGGCGAATTCATCTACTATGAGCAGCAGATGGAGGCCAGCGATCTGGACCGGGAGGCATATCTGACGATTACGAAGCTTTCGGCCATCCTGCGGCTTGCCAACGGACTGGACCGGTCTCATCAGCAGAAGCTCAGTGACATGAAGGTCAGCGTCCGGGATGAGAAGCTGGTCATTTCGGCGCGGAGCACGGTGGATCTGACACTGGAGAAGGGATTGTTCCAGGCAAGAGCAGACTTTTTTGCAGAGGTGTTCGGTATTACACCGGTCATCCGTCAGAGATAACGAGGGAGAGAAGACAATGTCGGATAAGAAGAAAACGGCAGAAGGGCCAGATACGCAGAAGGAAGTCAAAAAGGAAATCAACTGGAGAAATCCGAAGTATTACTACAACCGCGAGCTGTCATGGCTCCAGTTTGACAAGCGGTGTCTGGGAGAGGCCAGAAGTAAGGAAAACCCTTTGATGGAGCGGCTGAATTTCCTTTCCATCACAGCCTCCAATCTGGATGAATTTTTCATGGTGCGCGTTGCCTCGCTCCAGGATATGTGTAAGGCCGGCTATACGAAAAAGGACATTTCCGGCATGAGCCCGGAGGAGCAGCTGAAGGTGATCCTCGAAAAGACCCATGAGTTTGTGGACCTTCAGTATACGAC
>CAVBQH010000234.1:0-3793 GCA_963597485.1 Acutalibacteraceae bacterium | reverse complement strand
CAATCAGGCCGGCATCGTTCATCAGCCGGCACACCTCCGCAACCCGCCGAATGTTCTCGATCCGGCCGGCCTGGTCAAAGCCAAGATCCTTGTTCAAGCCAAATCGCACATTATCTCCGTCCAAAAGCATAGTGTGCCGTCCCATCGCCGCCAGCCGCTTTTCCAATGCATTGGCAATGGTCGACTTTCCCGAGCCCGAAAGCCCGGTAAACCACATCGTCACCGGCGTCTGATTCATCTGCCGGGCACGAATCTCCCGCGTGATATCCAGCTCCTGCCAGTAGATCTCCGTATTGCGTGTGAGAACATCCTCCACCACGCCGCAGCCGGACGTCATGCCGGTAATTCTGTCGATCAGGATAAAGCTTCCCAGGGCACGGTTATCTGCAAACCGGTCCAGAACAATGTTCTCCGCCGTCAGGATTTCACAGCAGGCAATCCCGTTTTTGCACACGTGCTGCTCAGGAAGATGCTCTCCGGTATTGATGTCTGTCTGGTACCGGATTTTCTGCAGCGTGCATGGAATCTTGCGTGTCCCCAGTTTCAGAAGATAGCCCTTCCCCGGAATCAGAAGGCTCTCGTCCATCCACAGAATGGAGGCCGCAAACAGATTTCCGACACTCGCGCCGCTCCCCCTTTCGATCACACAGCCACGGCTGACGTCAATTTCCCGGTCCAGCGTCAGATTCACCGGCTGTCCCATAACTGCCCGCTGCACAGAGTCAAAGCCGGTCAATATCTCCTTCACATGTGCCTGCTCACGGCTCGGGAGCACCGTCACCTCATCGCCAACCGAAACCTCTCCTGACTTGATCTCGCCCATAAAGCCGCGAAAGCTTTGATTGGGGCGGCAGATCCTCTGCACCGGAAGGCAAAAGCCCTTCCCACTCTTCGTGCGATCCGTTTCCACCGATTCCAGGTAGGGCAAAAGCGGCAAGCCATCGTACCAGGGCATCCGCTTAGAGGACCCTGTAACATTGTCACCCACTACCGCCGAAACCGGAATGATCTGCAGCGTATGCACCGGAAACTCTGCCATCAGCGCCCGGATATCTCTTGTCAGCTCCTCAAAGCGGCCGGCATCGTACCCGATCCGGTCCATCTTGTTCACGGCAAACACAAAATCCCGGATGCCCATCAGCGAGCAGATTCTGGTGTGGCGCCTGGTCTGGAGCAGCACGCCCTTCGCCGCATCCAGCAGAATCACCGCCAGCTCCGCAAAGGACGCTCCCACTGCCATGTTCCTCGTATATTCCTCGTGTCCCGGCGCATCCGCCACGATGAAGGACCTTTTCTGCGTGGCAAAATAACGATAGGCCACATCGATGGTGATTCCCTGCTCCCGTTCCGCCATCAGACCATCCAGCAGGAGCGAGTAGTCAATTCCGCCGTCGGCGCTTCCCGCCTTGGAATCCAGCTCCAGAGCCTGCTTCTGATCGGCGAACAAGAGCTTCGCATCGTAGAGCATATGCCCGATCAAGGTAGACTTTCCATCATCCACGCTCCCGCAGGTCAGAAATTTCAGCAAGGTATTTCCCTCTTGTTCACTCATATCGCCCATGCTCCCGAACAAACGCAAGAAAAGATGCCACTGTTCAGCACTCATCTCGAATTTGCCTGCTCGCGCAGGCACCACCACAAATAAAAATCAGCCGCTCCGTGTCTGCGACACTCTCGCAGCTGACGCATACTCAAAAATATCCTTCCCGCTTTCTGCGTTCCATGCTGCCAGCCGCCTCATGATCAATGACACGACTTGTCCGCTCGGAATAAACCGCCCCCAGCGTCTCCTTTACAATGGTAGGGAGCGTATCCGCTTCCGATTCCACACCCCCCGTCAGCGGATAACAGCCCAGGGTCCGGAAGCGGATCTTCTTCGTTTCGATCTTCTCCTCCGGGCGAAGGTACGGAAGGATGCGGTCATCATCGATCATGATGAGGTTCCCGTCCCGTTCCACAACCGGTCGTTCCTTGGCGTAATACAGCGACACAATCTCAATATTCTCCCGCATGATGTACTGCCAGATGTCCTTTTCCGTCCAGTTGGAGAGCGGGAACACGCGAATGCTCTGCCCTTTTTCGAGCTGCATGTTGTATAGATCCCACATCTCCGGTCTCTGGTTTTTGGGATCCCACGCCTGCTGCGCATTCCGGAAAGAAACCACCCTCTCCTTCGCGCGGGATTTCTCCTCATCCCGGCGGCCGCCGCCAAAAGCAGCCGTAAAGCCGTATTTGCCGAGCGCCTGCTTGAGCGCCTGCGTTTTCATGATATCGGTATAGGCGCCTCCATGCTCAAACGGATTGATTCCCTGGGCCACCGCCTCCTGATTGGTATACACCAGCATGTCGAGTCCGTATTTGTCCGCCATGCGGTCACGAAACTCGATCATCTCATGAAACTTCCAGGTTGTATCGATGTGGAGAAACGGAAACGGCGGCTTCTCCGGATAAAACGCCTTCCGGGCAAGATGCAGCATTACCGAGGAATCTTTTCCGATGGAATACAGCATCACCGGCTTCTCGCACTCTGCGACAACATCGCGCATAATGCCAATGGCCTCCGCCTCCAGCTTATCCAGATGAGACAACGTTTCCGTCATAGTCTTCTCCTTCGTTCCTGATCCAGCAACTGTTATATGCTGTTTCTCCCGGCTCAGTGAATCGTCTTCAGCGTATAGGTGCGGCTTCCCAGGCCGATCTTCTCAGCATGCTCCAGCGTCTCCTTCCAGCGGACGTTTGGATTGCTGTTCATAAAGTGGTCACCGTGATCACAGAAGTGCGGATCTGCCAGGTGATCGCCCAGCTGGGAGTTCGCAATCGGCTGCGCCGCAAGGCACAGATCCACACAGGCCTGATCCAGCGCCACAGGATCAAAGGAGGCCAGCATGCCGATGTTGGGCAGGATCGGCGCGTCGTTTTCCCCGTGGCAATCACAGTTCGGTGAAACGTCCGTAATCAGCGAAATATGGAAGCACGGCCGCCCATCACAAACCGCCTGCGAGTACTCGGCAATCTTGCAACCAAGGATCTCATTGGCATCCGCATTCTGATTGGCAATCGCATCAAAAGAGCACGCGCCGATGCAGCGTCCGCACCCCTTGCAGATGTCCGGATTGATCCAGGCCTTTCCGCCATTTTCGTAGCTTATGGCATCCGAGCCGCATTCCTTGGCGCATCGCCTGCACCCCTTGCACAGCTCCTCGTTGACGGTAGGCTTTCCGCTGTTGTGCTGTTGCATCTTGCCGGCACGCGAACCGCAGCCCATGCCGATGTTCTTCAATGTCCCGCCAAAGCCGGTGGATTCATGCCCCTTAAAGTGCGTCAGCGAAATAAACACATCCGCATCCATTACTGCTCTTCCAATATATGCCTCTTTGCAGTACTCACCGTTGCGGACCGGCACAATGACATCATCAGTTCCCTTGAGGCCGTCGCCGATGATGACCTGACATCCCGTTGTGATGGTATTGAACCCGTTGATATTGGCGCAGTCCAGATGCTCCAATGCATTCCGGCGGCTTCCCGGATAGAGCGTATTGCAGTCGGTCAGGAACGGAAGCCCCTTTTGCTCCTTCACAAGGTCCACAACCGCCTTTGCATACTGCGGCCGAAGATAGGCGATGTTGCCCAGTTCACCAAAGTGCATCTTGATCGCAACAAACCGCTCCTCCATATTAATATCGCCGATGCCGGCGACCCTACATAGCTTTTTGAGCTTTTCCGGAAGCGGTGTGCCAATGTGAGTTCTGAAGTCTGTAAAATATACGTCTGCCATCGGATTGTCTCCTTTCAT
>CAVBQH010000233.1:0-3862 GCA_963597485.1 Acutalibacteraceae bacterium | reverse complement strand
AGATAAAGGTGCCCTTCTCATACATGCGCAGTTTGCCCTTTTTCTCGCCAGACTCATAGCGCACGCGCTCTTCCTCATCGTACTGGGAAAGTTCTGCTTCCGAGACAAAATATCCGACGTCCAGTTCATTAAAGTTGTCGCCCTTGCGCTTTACTTCATACAGGTCATGTTCTGCAATGAATCCTCGGTAAGACAGCAGTGCCTCATAAACCGCACCCATCTGGTTGATACCGAGATTCGCATAGGAAATACGCCCACGGCGGCTGTTCTTTTTGCCGGTGGAGCGTGTCAGGCTCATCAGGTCGATGATGCGAAGCATACAGCTGTTGCGAAGCTTTGCATTTGTAATCATCTTGGTATATTCCGGATCGAAGATATGAGCCTTCAGCGGTGCAATAAGGAACATATCGTGCAGGCTTCCGGCAGAAGCTGCTGTCTTTAACTCTTCCTCTGTCTTCGGATAGCCGTCGTAGATGAGGTCATAGAGCTTAGCCAAGGTCTCGTGCAGGTAATAACCGTTGCCCACTTCATCCACGTCATCTCGAATGTTGTCGGCAATGTCCCGCAGACTTTCCAAAGAATAACCCGACAAATATGGCTGCGCCTTCATCGGAGCATAGCCAAGCTCCGGACGCGCCTCAATAAAGAGGACGAACAGCATCCGGTACATATAGCGCAGGCATTCCAGTGTCAGCTGTCCTGCATCCACAGGATCGGCTTCGAGATTACGGCCGAGGCGGTGCGCCATGTCGTAGAGTACCTCATTGCCCAGCAGTTCAATGCTCTCACGCAGAGCATATTTCAGATCCTGTGAAACACCGGAAGCGTTCTTCTGGCTCTGTTCATCCAGCTCATCCAACAGAACTTTGCCGTCCTCCGGGCAAAGCGAGTCCTTATGTAGGAGAACAGACATAGCCTGCAGCGTCGTATTTTCAAGACGGGAGAATATCTCCTCCAGTTCAAATTGCAGATAGCGCTTTTCGTTCCACTTGTTGCGGTCGATGAGCGCAATCTGATTCATTCCGATGAGAAGCACAAAGCGCGGCGGCTCTGCGGTTCCAAAGAGAATTTTAGTCACCAGATCTTCGTTCGGTATTTCACTCAACATTTCCTTATTGAGCGCGCTATTGGTCGCATCGTCATCCACGCTGCTTGCACTGAACACAAAGCTTTCCAGGATACCCGCATCTGTCTCCTTTGAGGCGCAAAGCAACACCCACAAGAGCGGTGCGCCGCTTTGCTTTGTCATTTCCAGATACACCGGTACAGACAAATTCTCGTCCACGGCAACAATTTCCGGTTTTGCTTCCGGATAACCAAGGCATCCCAGATAGATATCCGCCAGTGTACGGATATTAGAAAGCGTCTGCTGATTCACGCCGGAACGAACATAACGGTCATGAATGGCATAGAACTGCCTTGCTCCTTGTCTCAGCAGTGACCATGGGGTACGAATCTCTTCGGACTCTTTTGCCGCAGCATTCCATGCGCTTATCGTCTGGGACGCATTTTCCTCAAACACGGTTGAGAAATAATGGTTGGTATAATATTCGTTTTTATTGGTAATGCCAGTTAAATCCATGCTCATTGTTTTGCTCCCATCAGTACAGATTCAATCCGGATATATGGGTTGTTCTGTATTTCCAATGTATCTTTCACCCAGTCGGCAAAACGGTCAAACAGCTCATCGACGCGGCGCTCTGCTTCGGATTTCTTTCTTTCGCTTTCAAACAGCGAAAGCTGATATTCCTTATGCTGTTCCTGCAAGGAGGCGAGCTTTTCTATCTCTTCGTCCAGCTTCGGCGTCATCTGTGCCTGATACTGTCGGTAGTGTTCATCCATGACCTTTCTTGCCTGTTTTACAACATCTTCTCTCAGAGCACTTGCCTTAGTAAGGGCTGTTTCTGTGATGCAATTGGTGTTCGGAATTTTCATGTTGCTGATTCCGCTTCTTCTTACAACCTCCGTCATCGGAAGCGTCTCTCTATACTCTCCGCCCTGGTACAAGAGGCCAAACCACACATCTATCAACGGTGTGGACTTGCGGTTGGGCATACTGCCGGAAACTATGTATATAGCTTCATCATCCTGCAATTTTCCAGGCAGTCCGATCACAGGTGCTTCATCGCGCTTAAACAGCAATCCTGCTTTATCATTTGCCCACGAAAGAATCGGGTGCAGTTTCCAGAGATACTGCGCCTCCGGCCATGCGGATTCATCCATTGTTTTGCGCATACTGTTTCGCATTTCACTCATGCAAAACACTTTGTCATCAGAAACACGCAGTGTTTCTCCCTGTGGCATCGCTTCGTCCGGCACAAGTGCCTTCAGACGGCGGCGCATATCATCTGTCAGTTTTATATCGAGACCGGAAACCGTGGAGAGCTTTTCTACAGGATGACTTTCCGTCTGACCCAGATATTGCAATGCCTGATAGAGGTAATCCATATCTGAGAAAAGAGTCTCGTCAGTTACAATTTTAGAATCAGTTTCTGTTTTCTCTTCCGCTTCTTCAGCCGCTTTCATCAGTGCTTCAAATGGATCAAACTCTTCTTCGCCACTGTCGAGCGTCTTTGTAAAGGCATCGGCATCTGAACCTGTCTCGATCGCATCCATCACGACAAGCTCTTCATCTTCAATCGTAAACTTGCCAAGAAGCAACGAAGGATCTCCGATATTTTTCAGCGCCTGTTCTTCTTTCGTAATCAGGATCTCGATGATTCGCATATCGCCCTTGATGCGCTTATTTGTGCTTTCAATGAGCATGTAACGAATGTCCGGGCGCTTTTGCTGTCCATAACGGTCAATACGACCATTTCTTTGCTGGAACACCATCAAAGACCATGGAATATCAAAATGAATCAGTCTATGGCTGAGGTAATGCAAGTTCAATCCTTCTGATGCTACATCTGATGCAACCAACACACGAACCGGAGATTCTGTGCGACCAAAATCCTCTACTATTTGCTGCTGTTCAGCATCACTCATACTTCCCGAAATTTCCTGAACCGCATCAACCTTTAGTCCAAGATCCTTGCGTAGTTGCGCAGCAAGATATTTCATAGTTTCGATGCGCTCCGTGAAAATAACGATACGGTCTCCTGTATCGGTTGGATTCCAGGCATATTCTGGGTCTCGTAGAAGTGATAGAAGCTTTTGATATCGGGTAAAATCTTCCGGTGCAATCGCTTCGAGAGCAGTTTTTAATTCAGAAAGCAACCGAATGTCTTTGATCTCCGCATCAGCGTATTTCTTGCGAAGTTTTTTCAGTCGCTCATCCAGACTTTTTATGCAGGCGGCAGGACTGGAAAACAAAGATTTCTCCAGACTGGTTTTGAAAAGCTGACCTGTTCGGCCAGACTTATTTAAATCCATTTCAAGCTGCATACCGGCAAAGATGTCAAAAGCATATTCCTCTTTGGACGAGGCTTGGCAGCGTTCCAAGGTGATTTTTCTTTCAAGAAAAGAACCGCTGACCTGATCTTTCACATCTTTTTTGAAACGGCGAATACACAGACCTTTGATGTCCTCCGGAGTATAGTTTTCCGGATCTGCAATTGCTGTCGGATCCAGCATATTCATAAGAGATGCAAAACTCTTTGCTCGTCCGTCATGTGGCGTTGCAGACAACATGATCATGGTATCGCTTCTGTCCGCCAATAACTTTGCCAAGCGAGAACGCTGTGCCTGATGGTCGCCGCGTTCAGCTACATTTTGTGCCTCATCGATCACGATGATATCCCAATATGCATTTTCCAAATGGGTGCGGTATTCCACATCACGCTTGAGCGTATCAATAGACACAATGGTTTTGTCATAGTAGAAAAACGGATTGTAGTTGGAAGGCAGACTTGCCCTGATC
>CAVBQH010000232.1:0-3901 GCA_963597485.1 Acutalibacteraceae bacterium | reverse complement strand
CCTACGTTTTTTGACACGCACCCTCAGAAAAAAGTTCTGCGTTATTAGGCCAGTTGTTTTGCAAACGATGTACTAGTACTTATGAATTATCTGTAAATAGAAAAGAGAGGGCCTCCCTGCGATTTGGTATCAGGATGAAATCGCAGGGAGGCTTTTAAATGTGGGCGTTTTGTTCTTATAGAGCTCTACCCCATCGTATTCGGATTCAGCCGTATCCTTATCATCTGCCCGTCCAGCACATACTGCGCGAAATTCGTCTCATCGCCGTTTCGGTGGAAATCACACACGAATTCACCGTCTTCGAAATGCCCCTCCTCTACAGAAAGGAAGTTCAGCTGTGAGCCGGCGCGGGAAATCATCTGCCCGTAGCTGTTCTCCTCCCACGGATCAGGGCGGCGGATGAATTCTGCCATGGCGCCTACGCCGCAGAGGAAGAACTCCTGCGGACCGGTCTGCACCAGAATGGCACGTCCTCTTCGTGCGATTTTCTTCCGGCCGGCTGCGGACGTGACGTCACTGGTGTAGCCGAAGTTTTGCGGATTGCAGTTGGTGTACCGGATCAGCACATGGTAATCCGGGAGCTTCAAGTAGCGATAGGTTTCGAACTCCTCCTGCGCAAAGCCGTAGATGCAGCCCTTGCCGTGGTATTTCGTTAGGAGCGGGGAGATCCTGGCAATGGTTCGCATGCTCAGCGCGATATCCTCGGAATCCGGGGAAAGGTTCCCATTCTCATCCAATGCGCCCTCGGCGCCGAAGCAGGCCACACCCTCAGCTTCAAACTGTCCGGCTGCCACGATCAGGTTCATGGCATTCGGAATGCCTCTGACCGGCGATTCCGGAATAAACAGCGGATTGTCGCTCCTCTTGTACGACGCGCAGATTCTGCGGTAGTCGTGCAGCGTCGGATTGTAGATGTCCGGTGCAATCAGATCCAAAGAAGGAGCAGCAACCTTCCATAAATCCAGCATCCGCGACACACCGGCACCGGCATTGTAGCAGGCACCCGCCTCCTCGTAGGCGCTTTCTCCGACGAATACATTGGTGTAAAAGGGAAGCGTCCAGATTTCCTTACCTGCGGCGGCAAGCGCTTCGATGTATTTGGCAGTATACCAGGCGGAGAATGCCTCATGAGCATATCGGCCGAACTGCCGCTTCCAGGGAGATGCCGGCAGGACGCTTTCCTTCGGCCCATTACCCCACATATCCGGAAGCTCCAGTCCCTGCAGCTCTTCCGGAACCTCCTTTTGATAATCCGCCTCTGCCTCTGCAGAATAATCCCGATCGGTGTTAGCATAGCCCATTTCGTTTTCAATCTGCACGGCGATAACCGTTCCCTCTGCAGCATCATATCCGTTGACGAAGGACAGCATGGCCAGAAACGCGGCCTTATCCCGTTCCAATGTCGCCATGCAATGCGGAGACAGCGACATGACCGGCGCACCGTCGTGCCCTACGGCCATGTGATAGGTTTCCGGATGCAGCTTGACATATTCCGGCGCATAATTCGGATGGCCGTTTTTGCTCATTCCAAACCACAGGAGGACCAAGTGTGCACCGGTGCTTCGAACCTTGTCGATCAGGTCCCTAACCAGTGCAAAATCGTACCGTCCATCCTCCGGCTCAACGGCATTCCAGTAGACCGGTGCCTCCAATGTATTCCCGCCGAACAGCTTCAGCACCTGCAGGGACGCATCCACCAGCGCTGTCCCTGAGGATGAATTGTGCGTCTGCACTCCAATCGGCATAAACGGCTTGCCGTCTCTGGTATGGAACATCCATGTTTTCCCTGCATTATGCATATGGGTATCGTTGCCTCCTTTTGTGTTGGGATAATTTGTGGAATCGTTTGAATTGTACATGGAAAGAATTTTGGCCAAACAAAGCGTCGCTTTCTGCCCAGATCTTCCCATTTAGATCATTGACAATTTTAGCGGCAATGGATAAACCTAGCCCATTTCCTTCGACAGAGGAAAGAACGCTGCTCGAACGATAGAAACTTTTAAAAATGGATTGAAGATCTTCTTTCTCAATAGGAATGCCCTGACTGGTGACGACCAGAAGTGGAACCCTCCCTTTCCCACAGCTTAGGTTCACAGATATAGCTCCGTTGGGACGACTGTACTTCATGGCATTATCAAGAAATATAGCAATGAGCTGCTTGAGGCGTTGCACATTACCTATAATGTGAATTTCTGAACAGATGTTGGAGTTGATTTTCAGTCCCTTATCGAAAGCAAGCGGCTCGTAGATGGCAACTTCACACTGAATAATGTAACTTAGATCAACATCCGTATGTTCAATTGGCAGAAGAACGCTGTCATAGCGTGCCAGCTGGAGCATGTTCCCAATGAGCTCCCTCATTTGTGCGGCTTCTGCCTGGATGTTGTTCATACGATTAACATTTTTGGGAGATAGCTCTTGCGTATCCAGCATGTCCAAATTGGACAGAATAACAGTCAATGGAGTTTTTAATTCGTGAGAGGCATTAGCGATGAATTGCTTCTGGGCAATCATTGCTTTTTCTACAGGAACAGAAATCCACTTGGAAATTGTGATGCTGAGCAGAAGGAAAGCAACGATTGCAGCCACACCGCTGGAAAGATAGTTTCGCAGCTGCGTGGCTAAAAACTGCTTTTCAGAGGTGGTATCTACAAGAGCGATACGAATGTTGGAATAACCGATGCTCTTTCGCATGTACCGAATATTTCCTTCCAGTTCTCCCGCACTGGAAGCGCTGCGAAGCACCATGGAGGACGCTTGTATAATGTCCTCTTTGCTGCTCATGAACAAATGGTTCAACAGAAGAGTGCGATTTCCGGAATAATCAACGGTCACAACAGCAATTGGATAGGTGGACTGATTGGCGGCTGTGATATCGGAAAGAATATAGTTCATGTCGGAATAACACGTGTTTTCCAGATCTTTCTTGGCCGACAAATAGGTGGAGGACAAAAAGAAAATAACGAAAGCAGTTGCTACGATGGAAATGCTGAGAATGATTTGTATGCGCAGCTTGCGGATCATGTGAGTATCTCCAGTCGGTAGCCTGTTTTCCGAACACTGATAATTTGGGTTTTTGATTGCAGGAGAGCTAGCTTTCTGCGGAGAAAGCTGATATAGGCCTCCACGTTATTGGAGGTTGCATCTGAATCATACCCCCAGATCTTTTCAATAAGAATTTCTTTTGATAACAGGGAGTTCGTGTTTAACATCAGCAATTTCAGAAGCTCTGTTTCCTTCGGATTTAAGGAAAGAGTGTTTGGCCCGCAGCGAAGCTCCCGGAGGTCTGTTGCTAATTGAAGATCCGAGTATTTTAAGGTTGTGGTGATGTATTGAGGCTGTCTTCGGAGAAGCGCACGGAGACAGGCTAAAAGCTCATCGTTGCTGAACGGCTTTGTAAGATAATAATCAGCACCACTGTCTAAGCCGAACACGCGATCTTCAAGCTCGGATTTAGCGGTTAAAAGCAGAATAGGGATGGAATGCCCCGCTGCCCGCAGTTTTTTCAATATTTCAAAACCATTTAAGCCGGGCAGCATCACATCAAGAAGAATGGCATCATATGCGTAGCCGGTGGCATAGTCATATCCGTCGTTTCCATTGAATACAACATCACAAGAATATCCCTCTCCGCAAAGAAGATCTTCCAGTGTATGGGCCAATCGTTCATTGTCCTCTACAATCAGCAGACGCATTTTTAATCCTCAACCAGTATCAACTACTATGACGATATATGTGCAACTGTGGTAACTATTCAGCACCCATCTCGATTTTCCTTCGGAAAACCTCAATGCGGCTGGCCAGAGGCGCTTCGCGCCTTGGCCGCCTGCCAATTTCAACCGTGAATTTGCCTGCAAGCAGTCAATTCACGTTGAAATGTGGCAGGTGCTGAACAGATACA
>CAVBQH010000231.1:0-3908 GCA_963597485.1 Acutalibacteraceae bacterium | reverse complement strand
GTATCAATCTGAATCAGCTCCTGCTGCGGATGCTTGCGCCCGCCCTGCGGCGGAACCGAAGCCTGTGTACCTTCAATAATCTTCAGAAGCGACTGCTGCACACCCTCGCCGGACACATCCCTTGTGATCGATACATTCTCACCCTTTTTGGAAATCTTATCGATCTCATCAATATAGACAATACCCAGCTGTGCGCGCTCAATGTTATAATCTGCCGCCTGGATCAGCTTCAGAAGAATATTCTCCACATCCTCGCCAACATAGCCCGCCTCGGTAAGCGTAGTAGCATCCGCAATGGCAAAGGGAACGTTTAACAGCTTGGCCAGTGTCTGAGCAAGGTACGTCTTGCCGGAGCCGGTCGGCCCGAGCATCAGAATATTGGACTTTTGCAGCTCTACCTCGTCATCCTGCTCATCCTGATGATCGTTGCTGCCGACAATACGCTTGTAGTGATTGTAAACGGAAACTGCCAGAACCTTTTTGGCTTCATCCTGACCAATAACATACTGATCCAGAAAGCTCTTGATCTGCGCCGGCTTCATCAGATTGACATCCTGCTGTGTCAAGCCGCTGTCACCATGGGTTTCCTCATCGTTTCGGCGGCCTTCGTCCTCGTTTATGATATCACCGCAGATCTCAATGCATTCATCGCAAATGTAAACCCCGTTCGGACCGGAAATCAGCTTGCGGACCTCTTCCTCAGATCTTCCGCAAAAGGAGCACCGGCGAGGGGGTGTCATTCTCTTGTTACTGCTTGCCATAGGGATTCTCTTTCTTATTCATTATGCGTTACGAAGCGCATCCTCAATCTCTTTACGTGTCGTATAAATGTGGTCAATCAGGCCGTATTCGAGCGCTTCCTGCGCAGACATCCAGTTGTCACGGTCTGTATCACGACACAGATCCTCATAGGTTCTGCCGGTATTCTCTGCCAGAATGTGATTCAGCTTCTCCCGGGTGTTCTTGATGTGCTCTGCCGCAATCAGCATGTCACTTGCCTGTCCTTCCGTACCGCCGGAAGGCTGATGAATCAGAATCTCCGAGTTCGGAAGGGAATAACGCTTGCCCTTCGTGCCGCCAGCCAGGAGGAAAGACCCCATGCTGGCCGCCATGCCGACACAGATCGTAGACACATCACACTTAATGAACTTCATCGTGTCATAGATGGCAAGTCCCGCCGTTACCGATCCACCCGGGCTGTTAATATAGAACTGAATATCCTTCTCCGGGTCCTCACCCTCCAGAAACAGAAGCTGAGCCACGATCAGCTCTGCAGACTGATCCGTCACCTGATCGCCCAACAGAATGATGCGCTCCTTCAATAATCTCGAAAAAATATCATAGGAGCGCTCGCCGCTTCCGGTCTGCTCTATGACATAAGGTACCAGATTTGCCATGTTCCATCCTCCTAAACGTCCCTGCCTGCGCATACAGCCGCATCTAAAATTCCCGAAAGGAAATCAAGGCGGGGCTCATCATTACACATATAAAACAGATGCCCTTCGGGCACTCAGCGAACATCATAAAACAAAGGCCTTGCAATGTGCAAGGCCTTTACAGTTTATTTATGATCAGTATTGAATCTCGGATTACTCAGCATCCTCTGCAGGAGCCTCAGCCTCCTCGGCTGCAGCGGCCTTCTTGGAAGCCTTCTTTGCTCTCTTGGTCTCTTTTGCATTGTCCGTGACAAAATCAGCAGCCTTGCGGATACGAATGTCCTTCTTCAGGTCATTCTTCATCTCCTCTGCCTCGAAAAGCTTCTTCACGTTCTCAAGAGGAGCATGGTACTGATCGGCCATCTTCTGGAACTCCTGCTCAAGATCCTCGTCCGAAGCCTCGATGCTCTCTGCATCAGCAATAGCCTCCAGAACCAGGCTGTTGCGGATTCTCTGCTCAGCCTGCGGCTTCATCTGCTCAAGGAACTGCTCCCTGGTCTGTCCGGTATACTGCAGATAGGTCTCAAGGCGCATGCCCTGATACTGCATGTTCTGCGCGAACTCATTGGCAAGGTTCTCCTGCTGTGTGCGAAGCATCGCCTCCGGGATGTCGATCTTCGCATCCTCAACGGCAGCAGCTACAGCCTCGCCCTGCTTGGCATTTCTCAGCTCGCTTGCCTTGCGCTCCTCCAGATTCTTGCGAATGTCAGCCTTATACTCATCCAGTGTTGCAAACTCGGAAACCTCATCTGCAAACGCATCGTTCAGTTCCGGAAGAACCTTGGTCTTGATCGCATTCACTTTGCAGTGGAATACAGCGGGCTTTCCTGCAAGAGACTTCTCATGATAATCCTCCGGGAAGAAAACCTCTACGTCCTTCTCCTCACCGATGGAAAGTCCTACCAGCTGCTCCTCAAAGCCCGGAATGAAGGAATGAGATCCAACGGTCAGATCGTAATTCTCAGCCGTGCCGCCGTCGAAAGCAACACCGTCTACCGTGCCGGCAAAGTCGAGCTTGATCATATCGCCGTCTGCCACCGGACGATCGGTCACCTCTTCGATCTTACCGTTTGCATCCTGCTGGCGCTTGAGCTCCTTCTCCACATCCTCATCGGTAGCCTCTGCAGAGCCCTGCTTGGTTACAGAAACACCCTTGTACTTGCCAAGAGAAACCGGAGGCTTCAGAGCAACCTCAGCTGTATAAATGAAGCTCTTTCCTTCCTCGATCTGTGTCAGATCGATCTTCGGATTGGAAACGATCTCCTCGCCGGACTCCTTTACTGCAGCTTCATAGGAGTCATTGATGCACTGATTCGCTGCATCCTCATAGAAAATGGCTGCGCCGTACATCTTCTCAACGATCTTGCGAGGTGCCTTTCCCTTGCGGAAGCCAGGAATGGAGATGCGGTTCTTCTCCTTCTGATATGCCTTCTCAATTGCCTTGCCGAAATCCTCAGCGCTCACCTCAATGGTAAGCTTGGCCATGCTATTCTCGAGCTTCTCAACACTAACGCTCATTGTTCTGATTCCTCCTGATGGTCATTCACTTGTCTATGTCATAAACAGACAGTTTAAAATTATACGCAAAAACAGCGTTTTTGGCAAGTCATGATCGAATCATCTCCTCGCTGCTTTCGGCTTCTTTTTTTCCTTTTCCTGCAGAACGATCATAGTCCACGCATCGATTGCCAATGGGAACGCCATCTGATTGCTGCACATCCTGTCGTAACAATTATCCTTTATCCTTCCAAAAGACCGAACCACCTGCCCTCTGCTGTTGTTCGTCGGGAATGCTCTTTGCAGATAGTATTTTTTCAGAAAGCCATGAAAAACCCGCTTCACCCCATCTGCCGTGGGCTGCTTTAGGACATGCTTAATGCCGCGAAGAATCATAAGAATTGGCATCGCTTTCTCACTGGCTTTCTTTGTCAGATAATTGTCTAACCACTCCGTTGCCATTTGCACATCGTCAATGTCAAACCTTCCGGCATCAACCGCCTGTTCGAGCGCATTCTGAATCCCGGCAAATATCTTATCATACATAAGAGTGATATAGGTCATGGAGGCCGAGGCCTTCTCTGCAAACATTGTGCCGCTTGCTGCATCTGCGCTGCTGGCATTTTCCCTATCTCTTAAGCGGAACGCATAGTCAATATCACTTTGCGAAAACTCGTCCTTGTTCAGCATCTGTCTGTGGGACAGATCGAACTGCCTTGCCAACTGCTCGGCCCGGTCAAGCTTCTTAAACTCCTCCTCCTCTTTTTTGTTCCTCTCGAAGTTCCATTTCAAAGACTTGTATCTGGCATAAGCGGCTACCGCTGCTTCCGGCTTCTTGTAAATCTGGAGGTAGGCCTCATAATGGCTGGGGGTCATTGATACTTCCGTATTGCCGACTTTGACCGTATATTCTTGGGAAAGCGTGTTTTCCCGAAGTGTTCCCAGCTCCCCTTCATCCTCAGCCTTCTTCTTCTC
>CAVBQH010000230.1:0-3909 GCA_963597485.1 Acutalibacteraceae bacterium | reverse complement strand
CCCCCTTGCCTGGGAGGTCGGCAATGTGGAGCGGTATTCCGATGCGCTGACAGCTGGATTCGATACCTACCCTTCTGCGACGCTGGATGTCATGCTGGGACGCTTTGCACCGGTTGGAAAGCTTCCGCTGACACTGCCGAAGGGCGATGAGGTTCTGGCAGTGGATGCGGATGGCGTGTGCGTGAGCCACAATGATGTTCCCGGCTTTGACAAGGATCTGTACATGCCGGAGAGCATGAAGGACGAGAACGGCAAGGCCTATGCGTATCGCGATGCAGCAGGCAACTATTATGAGTATGGATTTGGCTTAAGCTATTAAAACTCGCTGACCAGTACATCGATTTTTAAATAACTAGCCTAAATAACTTGCCCTTTTCCCTGATTGCACGGGTCAAAAATCCTCAGCGTAGCCCGCTACGCCTGCGTTTTTTGACCCGCACCCTCAGAAAAAGTTCTGCGTTATTAGGCTAGTTATTTTGCAAACGATGCACTAGGTCAAGAGGAGGATAGACGATGAAGAAAAAGACAGCAGCAGGAATTCTTTCTTTGATGATGGCGGGCGCGCTTGTGACCGGCTGCGGACAGAGCGGCACCGGGAGCGAGGCTTCTACAGCGGATGCGGTAACGTCTGCTTCTGAGGAGAGCACAGACGCCAAGGAGGCGCCTGCCGAGGCGGCTTCTGAGGCAGACGATGCATCCACGGAGGCAACGTCGGATGCAGAGGAGTTATCAGTTCTCGATCGGTTTCCGGAGACAGAAAAGCTTATCGAGTCAAACTTCCTGGAGCAGAGAGCGGGCAAGTATGAGTTCGAATCCTATGATGAGATTATCAGCCTCTTAGAGAGCGGCGAGGGCTATGCCTATCTCAAGATGGACGGCTATGACGGCGAGGTCCTTGCTATTACCGATATGCTGTATGCGTGGGATGAGGATACATCGGCGGCAATCAGTGTAAGCCTGTATACTCCGTGTGGTTATATTGAAGGTAATCCGGTATATGATATCGGCGATGTACAGACCGGCGGTACGGCCTATCCGATCCGGCTTTCGGATGACGGCGTTTTGTATGTCTGCAACAACCGCACCTTCGGCAAGCTGAAGGTTTGCACGCAGGGACTTTTATACTATGCAGAGAAGACGAATATCTCGTACTCCGAGGACGGCACGGCGACCGTGGAAGGCTTCACCTGCGAGGACGGCGATATGGTGGATGCCCAGCTTCGGACCGATGTGACAACCGAGGATGAGTTTAATGCGCTGTTTGACGGGCTGGATGATATCCCGGTCATTTCGTTCACGAGGGTTGTGAAGTAGTTGTCGCATCGGCGGCCTCGAATTTGGACGGCCATCTGCCGCCTAGTGCATCGATTTTTAACTAACTGGCCCTTTTTCCTGATTGCACAGGTCAAAAATCCTCAGCGTAGCCCGCTACGCCTACGTTTTTTGACCCGCACCCTCAGAAAAAAGTTCTGCGTTATTAGGCCAGTTATTTTGCAAACGATGCACTAGCTGGCGTCTGTGCAGAGTAACACTACAACAATCCGGAGGCAGAATGTCTGGTTTGGGGCCTTGCGAACCGCCGAATGGAATGCTATAATGTTGCCGTTGTTCTAAGCAGAACAGCGATGTGCCGTCATTGACGGCCATGTAGGTGAAGTGAATGATAGATCATTCACGGCAGCGCTTGCACGAAGGAGGCAGTCGAACATGAGAGAAGGAATTCATCCTCAGTATTATCAGGCAACCGTTACATGCAACTGCGGCAATACTTTCGTAACTGGATCCACCATTTCCGAGATCCACGTCGAGGTTTGCTCCAAGTGCCACTCTTTCTATACCGGCACACAGAAGGCAGCAAATGCTAAGGGTCGCATTGAGAAGTTCAACAAGAAATACGGCATCAAGTAAGATATCGGTTTCGGGCGATGAGAAAGGTTGGAGCAGCGTGCTGCCCCAACCTTTTTGTTTATAAAAGGTAGAAATATGGCGAAGAGAAGAAAACGACAGCATTATTCAGGAATTGGCGGCCAGGCCGTCCTCGAGGGCGTCATGATGCGCAACAAGAGCCAGATGGCTGTTGCTGTTCGAAAGCCGGGCGGTGAGATTGAAATCGGCGTCGACGAATATCATGGAATCGGAGCCAAAACCATCTGGACGAAAATCCCGTTCATCCGCGGCGTACTGGCATTTGTGGATTCTCTGATCACCGGCATGAAGGCGATGAACTTCGCCTCCTCCTTCCTGGAGGAGGAAGAGGTTACGGATAAATCTCCGGAGAGAAAGGCCAGAGAGGATGCATTCTTCTCCGGAGTTACGATTGCGGTGTCATTGGTGCTCGCAATCGGTATTTTTGTGGTACTGCCGGTCCTTCTGACAAAGCTCCTGGGGAGTGCCATCCGGAGCGAAGGCCTGCTGGCCATTCTGGAGGGCGTCATTCGGCTCGTTATTTTCCTTGCGTATATGATCGGGATCTCACTGCTAAAGGATATCCGGAGGCTGTACGGTTATCACGGGGCCGAGCACAAATGCATCAACTGCATCGAACGCGGCAAGCCGCTGACAGTGGAGAACGTCATGAGAAGCTCGCGCTTTCACAAGCGCTGCGGCAGCAGCTTCCTGGTGCTGGTCCTCATCATCAGTATCATTCTGTTCTTCTTTATCCGTGTGGACGGGTATGCGATGCGGATTCTGGTGCGTATTCTGCTGATTCCTCTGATTGCCGGCATTTCCTTTGAGTTCCTGCAATACGCAGGGAAGCACAACAACCTTTTCGTGAGCATCCTTTCGGCCCCCGGCGTGTGGCTGCAGCACATCACGACAAAGGAGCCGGATGAGGGAATGGCAGAGGTGGCCATTGCAGCTGTGGATGCGGTGTTCGACTGGAGAGCATATCTTAAGAGAAACTTCGGATACGAGGAAGAGTATGAACTACCGACAGCTTTACAATGAGGGCCGCAGAAGGCTGGAGACGACAGGAATTACCGATGCGGCGCTGGATGCGAGAATCCTTTTAGAGGAAATCTGTCATACCAATCTGCAGACGCTTCTGACGGATCCGGAACGTGCTGTAACAGTCGAGGCGGAGGCTGCGTACCGAGGGCTTCTTTCCCGAAGGGAAAACAGGGAGCCCACGGCCATGATTCTGGGCAAGTGGGACTTTTGCGGACTGACCTTTGCCTTGAATGAGGAGACACTGATTCCGGAGCAGGATACGGAGCGCCTGGTGGAGGTGGTTCTGGAGCGGCAGCGGGAAATTCCGGAGAATGCCGGAGCGAGGGATACGTCTTCGAACGGGCAGACAAGACAGCTGCGGATTCTGGATCTTTGTACCGGCTCCGGCTGCATTCTGCTCTCACTTCTTCGTTTTATTCCGGGTGCCAGCGGTCTTGGGACCGATATCAGCGCCCGGGCGCTGGAGGCGGCAAAAGCGAATGCGGTGGCACTGGGGCTGGAGGGCCGCGCCTGTTTTGCAAGAGGCAATATGTGGGAGCCGGCAGGAGACGAACGGTTCGATCTGATTGTTTCCAATCCGCCGTATATTCCGACGGGAGTGATTCCCACGCTGGAGCCGGAGGTTCGCTGCGGGGAGCCCTATGCTGCGCTGGACGGCGGCGAGGACGGACTGGATTTTTACCGGATTATTGCGAGGAGAGCGGCAAGGCACCTGCGCCCCGGCGGCTTTTTGTTCCTTGAATCCGGCTTTGATGAGGCACAGGCCATTCAAAAGCTCCTGTCGGAGCAGGGCTTTGAAGACATCCGAATCGATCAGGATTACGGCGGTCTCGACCGCGTGGTGTCGGCGAGAATATGAAGGCGGCGATTGAACGCCAAACGATGTACTAGGCGGCGATTTTAAGCCGGACGGGAGGCGACAAAGACACCGGGCCTCGAGACCCGGCGGGAAGCGAA